>JAUZPT010000358.1 GCA_030705745.1 Bacillota bacterium
CACGGTGATTCCTTGCTTATTAAAGCGGGATCAGGGGTTGCAACGCTTGGCCTTCCTGACAGCCCTGGTGTACCGGAAGGTGTGGCTAAAAATACGATTACAGTCCCTTATAATGATTTGGAAAGCCTGCGCTTTGCATTCCAGGAGTTCGGAGAAGACATTGCAGGCGTAATCGTTGAGCCGGTTGCCGGAAATATGGGAGTTGTTCCTCCACTTCCAGGATTCCTTGAAGGCTTGCGTGAAATCACTACACAATATGGAGCGCTGCTAATTTTTGATGAGGTCATGACCGGTTTCCGAGTGGGTTACAATTGCGCTCAAGGTTACTATAATGTCACGCCTGATCTTACATGTCTTGGGAAAGTAATCGGTGGAGGCCTTCCGGTAGGTGCTTACGGTGGCAGGGCGGACATAATGGAACGTATTGCCCCGAGCGGCCCTATTTACCAAGCGGGAACTCTATCCGGCAATCCGTTGGCTATGTCTGCAGGTTTTGAAACATTAAGCCAGCTTACACCAGAACATTATAAAGAATTTATTCGTAAAGCTGATATGCTGGAAATAGGCTTAAAAGCTGCTGCTGAAAAATATGAAATTCCGCATACAATCAACAGAGCGGGTTCAATGATTGGTTTCTTCTTTACCAATGAAAAAGTCACCAATTACGAACAAGCGAAAACATCCAATTTAAATTATTTCGCGTCCTATTATCAGGAAATGGCCAATCAAGGAATTTTCCTTCCGCCATCACAATTTGAAGGCCTGTTCCTGTCGACTGTTCATTCGGATAGTGACATCGATAAAACTATTCAAGCTGCAGAACTCGCATTCTCTAAATTGAAATCATAAAAACAAACAAACCCGCTCTTGTATAGGAGTGGGTTTGTTTGTTTTTTTCTGCCCGATTATCATAAATATTTGACTGGATTCATAGAGTGTAAGTGACATAGTGATTTTACGTAAAGGAAACGAAAGGAGGAGTCGCTTTGTCTCAGGAAAATCAGTCATGCCTTCGATTTTCTTTGGAGGAGTCTTTATGGTTTCGAAAAGGACAGGAAGTAGCTGAGCTAGTTTCTATTTCGCTCGATCCCGATATTACAATCCAGGAAAATGACCAGTATGTAACCATTCGCGGTTCACTGGAATTGACGGGCGAGTATAAATGCGATAATGAAAATAGGGAGCACGGAGAAGAAACAAATCTTGACCTGAAATATGTTCAAACTGTGGAGGAAAGAGAAGAGGGAGTATGTCAATTCTCTCATCGTTTTCCTGTTGATATCACGATTCCGAATAATCGGATTCAAAGTATTTATGATATTGACGTTGTAGTGGAATCATTTGATTACACATTTCCAGAAAGAAGCTGTATTAAGCTTACATCCGATTTAACTATTGGCGGCCTATATGGTGAACAGCAGCATGATCGAGCGATGGAAAATACCGATCTGGAGTTATTGCATAGAAATGTGGAAGATGAAGAGACCGGCAATTTGGAACAACCGTGGGTTGCAGATCACTTTAACGAATCTAATTTTTTTGAGGCGGAAGCTAGATTAAAATCTGATGAAGCTCATGCCAATGATAATGGACTATTCGAGACATTCGGTTACCAAGCGGAAACCGAAGAATTCCCTATAGACCTTTACGGGCGGCCATCCAGAAGCGAAAGGGATAACAGCGAGGAAAAAGAGCTGTCACCAATCACCGAAATAAACGTTACGGAAATAAATGTAACGGCTGAAAAAGTCCCAGTGAATGAAGAAAGTTCATCTAGTTCGTCAAAAGGGGAATCTGCTTCTCCGCAGGCGGAAGTGAAAAAGAAAAAGACATCCAAAAAGAAAGGAATGTCTTTAACCGAATTCTTCGCCCGTAAAGAAGAAGCTGGAGATGAAGTAGCAAAATTAAAGGTATGTATTGTTCAAAAGGGTGATACCCTGGATACCCTTTCCGAGAGATATGATTTATCCATTCAAAATTTACTTCGTGTTAATCATCTTGAATTAAATCAGGATGTTCACGAAGGTCAAGTGCTATACATTCCGATCGTGGTTGCAAAAAAATAAATGAATTGTTCCATTCTTAAGATTTAATTTTTATGAAAAATCAGAATGAGCAGGTTTTATCACCTGCTCTACTGTTTTTATTAGAAAGTGAGTTGTGTTATTATGACTGACTCAAACCGGGATGTCACATATGCACAAATCTTGAAAAATTACTCCATTCAGCCATATTTTGTGGAGGATTACGGAAAGGTTCATAAAGTATATGCAAATAAAGGAACGTTTGCTTTAAAGACCATTCTTCCGCAGCAAGGAACAGATTTTATTAGACATGTCCATTATTTGTACCAAAAGGGATTCAACCGCATTGTACCAGTGTATCCCACAATGGATGGCAGATATGCTGTTTTGGATGAAAATCATTTATATTATTTAATGCCATGGCTGCCAAATGAAGAAAAAGAAAACCGAAACGAAAGGCATCAACAGCTTTTCCGAGAGCTAGCAAGGCTGCACACACTATCTGCAAGAGAGATTACAGTCAAGAAAGAGGACCGGACTGAACATCATGAAAAAACACTTCAACAATTGGATAAAAATCAGGAACTACTTGATGGTTTTATCGAAGATTGTGAAAAAAAATCATATATGTCCCCGTTCGAATTGCTTTTTTCCTTGTATTATCATGAAATAAGCCAGGCACTTAAATTTTCAAAAACAAAGTTTGAGGAATGGTTTGAGAGTACAAAAGATCAGGAGAAGGCACGGATGGTCGTCATTCATGGAAAAGTATCAACTGAACACTTTTTGTATGATGAAAAGGGCTATGGTTACTTTATCAATTTCGAAAATGCCCGATACGGCTCGCCAATACATGATATTCTTCCATTTTTATCTCGTACGTTGAAAACACAGCCGAAACAAAACGAAGATGCCATCGATTGGATACAGCACTATCTTAAATACTTCCCTTATAAAAAGGATGAAAAATTACTGCTTTTAAGCTATCTTGCCCATCCATTGCCTATTATCCAGGTCGTGGAAAACTATCTTCAAAAGAAAAGAAATGCAAATGAGTTGAAGTTTATTAGGCAACTGCAAAAGCAATTTTGGCTATTGAAAAATACGGAGTACATTGTTATGCGCTTATCTGAAATTGACAGCCAGCAGAAGGTGAATGAAGAAGGAGCCCAGCAATGAAATTCATCTGCGGGGCTCCCTAAATAAATTCAAGATAAATCGCCAAGGCGATCGCGATAAAAATAGTCAGAAGCAAAACATCAAAGGTCGTCGGCAGGAAGATGGTTCTGATACCCTGAAAAATACAAAAAGGAATAATAAACTGCGCGGCAATGTTCTTCGCCGTTTTTACCCAAGGAGGCAATGCATTTATATTAAACTTCTTTTTCTTCATTCTTCCAACCCCTTTTATGTCGCTTACATCAGTTTATGCCCATTCCCCTTAAAATGTGTTTCCAAAATTAAGAACATCGAGCAATTTTAAGAATAAAATATTTAAAATGTGGGAATCATGATTGACGAATATCCCATTTATTATGTAGTATTACTATATATTCTAATACAAAAGCAAAGACAGGGAAGAGTACAATGTTCTTCTGCTTA
>JAUZPT010000359.1 GCA_030705745.1 Bacillota bacterium
CTTCAATAAACGTCTCCTTAGGAGCACTGATATACCCCAGATCCAGCCCGATATTGATGGCTGCTTCCATGCTTCGACCAAAAACGGCTACCTTTCTGCCATGGGTAACAGCGGCCTCCACAACCTGCTGGAGCCTGTGGATATTAGACGCAAATGTAGCGAATATAATACGGCCTTCTACTTTGCGGAAAATGTCCTGAATGCTGTCACCGACGCGTCTTTCAGACATCGTAAAGTTAGGTACCTCACTGTTTGTACTGTCTGAAAGTAAGCAAAGGACGCCTTCTTTTCCGATTTCAGCCATTTTTGTTAAGTTGGCAGGCTCGCCTACCGGTGTAAAATCGAACTTGAAATCTCCGGTATGAACAATTTGTCCGGGAGGAGTCTTCACTACGATCCCGTATGAATCAGGGATGCTGTGTGTGGTTCTAAAAAAAGTGACAGATGTTTTTCTGAATTTGATGATGTCATCTTCCTGGAACTCAATCAATTTTGCCGTTCTTAATAGTCCGTGCTCTTCAAGCTTGTTTCGAATCAGACCAAGTGCAAGCTTCCCACCATATATTGGGATGTTGACTTGTTTTAACAAGTAGGGGATGCCGCCGATATGGTCTTCATGGCCATGGGTAACGAACAAGCCTTTGATTTTATCCTCATTTTTTACTAAGTAAGTATAATCGGGAATAACATAATCGATGCCCAAAAGTTCATCTTCAGGGAATTTGATTCCGGCATCAATTAAGATGATTTCATCCTGAAATTGAACCGCATAGGTGTTTTTTCCGATTTCGCCAAGACCGCCCAGCGCAAATACGGCTGTTTGATCATTTTTAACAAATTTCATAAATTATCCAATCTCCAATACTTTAAAGTCTTCATTTTGTTGTTCATATTCCAAAAACGCACCTGTAACTGCTTGTACATACTCAATGTTAAATCCTTTATCGGATAACTTTTTTCTAACGTCCCGTACGGATTCACCTTCAACATATACTGTTTTTGTTTTTTCTCTTACCGGTACCTGTGCCAAGCTTTCTTGATAATAAACTTTGAATACCATTAATAATCGCTCCTAACTCCACATAACTTTTTCTATTATATAAAATTTTAACAACTTTTTCATTTATTTTCTTTTCAAAGGGAATATTGGATTCATCGGAAGTATTTGAAAAGGGACAAAATAAAGCGCTGTCTACAAATTTACAATAAGGAAGGAGCCCTTCGCAAGTTTGAAGGGCTCAAAAAGTTTAGGCAATGGTTTTTTTTCTAAGCAAATCTTTCCACTGTTTTAAAAGCTTCTGTCTTAGCTTCTTTAACATAGTGGATCATCTCCTTATTCTTATTTTATACGATCCTTGTCCAATGTAAAGCAGCCAGGGAAGTTTACGGTTAATTTTTATTGATGAAATCGTTTTTATATTTCTATTATATGATGAATTGCCTGATATTTTCATGGTTAAAGTTGGAATTCTGGCATAAGTAAACAAATTGACATTTTTATTTTGAAGGTTTAGTGTTTATTTATGGGGAATTCGGAGAAATGTGAACGGGGGATGTGAATGGCCAAACTATATAGTGCCTTGCTTGTTCTTAGTCTTATCTGGGGAACTTCTTTTTTATTCATAAAAATACTGTTGGAATCCTTCGATCCTTATGCCGTCGTCTTCGGTCGGTCTTTGTTTGGCGCCTTGATTCTTTTGATGATTGTATTAGTAAAAAAAGAAAAGCTGGTTATAAAGAATATTCCCAAAAGGCCATTATTGTTTGTAGCGCTTATGAATAACGTTATTCCATGGTTGTTTATTTGTACGAGCGAAACGAAAATTTCTTCTGGACTTGCGTCAATAATAAATGCGACAACACCGATTTGGACGCTGGTAATCGGTTTTTTCATTTTTTCGGCAAAACTGAGAAAAAATCAGTGGGTTGGCGTGCTTGTCGGTTTTATAGGTATTTTTATCCTGTCGGAAATTCGTCCCGGGAACTATTTTTCGGATAACCTTTTAGGTGTCGTATTAATGTCTTGTGCGACTTTCTGTTACGGAATGGGCTCTCATTTGACGAAAAAATATTTAGCGAACTTATCAATCCTGGAAATTTCGTTTTATACTTTGGCGATGTCGACCGTGATTAGCTTTGCAGTCATGCTCATGGTTTCTCCAAAATCAGTGCCGGAATTTTTACATATTTCACTCTTATGGCCATTTTTCGGTCTTGGTGCACTAGGATCAGGAATTGCGTATCTTCTTTACTATTTTCTAGTTCAAAAGGGAGGTCCTGAATTTTCATCCTTGGTCACATACCTTGCACCTGTTTCCGCCATTTTGTGGGGTGCACTGCTTCTAAAGGAAACCATCCACTTAACAATGATTTTAGGATTGGGTGTTATTTTTTTGGGGGTTTATATTTCCTCTTTTAAAATGAAAGCAAAATCAGACAAAGAAGCTGCAGCATAGACAGCTCTATAAGGAGTATTTATCATCATGAAGAAAATTGTTTTTTTTGATATTGACGGTACATTGCTGGACCATAATAAAAACTTGCCTTCCACGACAAAGGAAGCAATTGCACAATTAAAGAAAAATGGAGTATTTGTTGCCATTGCTACGGGTAGAGCCCCATTTATGTTTGAAAATCTGCGGGAGGAACTGGACATTGATTCTTATGTGAGTTTTAATGGACAATTTGTCGTTTTTGAAAATGAGGTCATTTACGAAAACCCTCTCAATCAAACAGAACTTGAAAAATTGATAAATGAGTCACAAAAAAATAATCATCCACTTGTATTTTTGAATGAAAAAACGATGAAATCAGATGTTTTACACCATCACTACATTGAAGAAAGCATGAGAAGTTTAAAGTTTACTCATCCGGAAAAAGATGAAACTTTTTACAAAGGGAAAAACATCTATCAGTCCCTCCTGTTTTGTGAAGAAGGGGAAGAACAATACTATTTAGAAAATTATCCTTCTTTTCACCTAATCAGGTGGCATGAATATTCAGTCGATATTTTGCCTGCAGGTGGGTCGAAAGCTGAAGGTATAAAAAAAATGATTGAACGTCTGGGATTCCAGATGGAAGATGTATATGCGTTTGGAGACGGATTAAATGATATTGAAATGCTTGAGGCTGTGGGAACGGGTATTGCCATGGGCAATGCAACCGAAGAAGCTAAAAAGCATGCAGATTTAATTACAAGCGATGTCTCGGAGGATGGAATCTGGAACGGATTATCCAAATTGCAACTCATTTAAAAAAGCCGCATTTGCGGCTTTTTTTTTTATGATTATCTTTCAACTGGGATGGCATTTTCGATCGGTTTGTATGGGTCCGCTTTATCGATGTGGTCATAAAACATAATTCCGTTTAAATGGTCTATTTCATGCTGGAAAACGATAGCCGGCATTCCTTTTAAACGAAGTTTGACTTCATTTCCTCCTATGTCAAATCCCTTGACAGTTACCCGAGCATAGCGAGGTACATATCCTTCAACCGCTTCATCCACCGAAAGGCAGCCTTCTCCGGATACTAGATAGGAACGCTCGATGCTATGGCTTGTTACCTTTGGATTGAAAAGGGCATAGCTAAATAAAACACCTTTTTCATCGTACA
>JAUZPT010000036.1 GCA_030705745.1 Bacillota bacterium
CTTGATTGGGCGGTCGCCTCTTTGATGCAGTCTACAAGTGCCTGTTGGACTCGGTGCTCGTCTAGCACGCGGATGCCCGCTTCGGTTGTACCGCCTGGACTCGTTACTTCCTGACGAAGTTGCTTCGGCGGTTTTTCAGACTTTGAGACCATTTCAGCTGCACCGAGCAATGTTTGTACAATCAGGTTTTTAGCAAGCTCTCTTTCCAGTCCAATTTCCACCGCGCTGTTTTCCATCGCCTCTATTAAATAATAAATATAAGCAGGACCGCTGCCTGATAGGCCGGTCACGGCATCGAGCTGTGATTCGTTCACGACTTCCACAATTCCCACGGTTTCAAAGAGCCTTTTCGCCATTTCCGCCTGATTCGTGCTAACTTGTTGATTGAATGCCAATGCCGTTGCCGATTTTCCAACCGTAGCTGACGTATTTGGCATCGCCCGAACGACGGCGAGCTTTTTTCCCGCCAAGGCTTCAATCGCTGCAATCGAGATGCCGGCAAGAACGGAAAGAATTAAACATTTGGATGTTAAATGGGAGTTGATTTTTTGGATTCCCGCTCTCGCATCCTTCGGCTTCATCGCCAGTACCACAGCATCTGCTCCCTTAAAAAGCAATTCCAAATCGTAGCTGAAGCCTACTCCGTATTTAGTATGGAGGTATTCGAGCCTCGCTTCGTCACTTCTGTTCGTCACCCAAATTTGTTTGCCTTCAAGCAATCCACTTGCAACGATTCCCGAAATAATAGCTTCTGCGATCGAGCCTGCTCCGATAATCACTAATTTTCGCATTGAATTTCCTCCTTCTAATTTTAAAAAACTCGTACTTGACGTTTAAAGAAATACAAAAAGGCCCTTCATCCGCAAAGGACGAAAGACCGAGCTTCCGTGGTACCACCTTCATTCGCCTTTTTTAGGACCCCCTAAAAAAGACTCACTCCACTCCGATAACGCCGGATTTGCGTTTAGGTTTTCCTAACAGCTCATAAGGCAGGTTCAATGGTTAAGAGGGCGGTGAAGCCTTTCAGCCGCTGAGCTTCACTCTCTTTCACCGTTTTCCATTTACTTTTCTTACTCATCACTTTGCATATATTTAAAAGTGTTTTTTCATAATGGCATTGGCGGGTTGACAAACTTGTTGTTATATTTTACAAGTAGTTGATATTTCAAAAGTTGTTGATATGAATTTCAGCATTAAACGTATGTTTTTTTTAAAAACAAATCTATTCTCACTGCTGATTTAAAAAATCCATTCTCACCGTGCACGATGGATAGATGCTTCAGCTATCGCTTCGTAAGTCTCTATAAAGAATGGAAAGTTTTAAATGTGATTATGCAAGAAAAACAGGTTGTCTGTCAAGGGATATTAGTTGTTTTTTTGAAATTGTCTGATAAATTATGTGAAAATAATGACAATGAAATGAAAAATCGATACACTTAATATTATACGTTTCACTTTGTACATAGAAATCTTTCCTGTTTTTATTTAAATATAATGTTTAAGGAGCATGCGATATGACAGAATGGAAGAATGGAATTGCGAAAATCAGCGTGCCGACGCCTTATGCGGTCGGCGACGTAAATGTGTATGTAATTAAAGGGGAGCGACTGACGCTCGTGGATGTCGGCCCGAAAACGGATGAAGCGTGGGAGGTTCTGAAAGAAAAATTAGCCGAATTGGAACTAACCCCGGACGATATCGAACAGGTAATTCTTACGCATCATCACCCGGATCACGCAGGTATGCTTGATTATTTTCCGGAAAGCATGCCGGTTTACGGACATTACTTGAACGAGCGCTGGATAAAGCCTTCCGAATCGTTTTTTGCGATGCATGAGGCATTCCATCGCCAGTTGTTTACGGATTTCGGCCTGCCAGAGGAATTCAGTCCGTTCATTAATCATATTCGAAAAACGTTGAAATTTTCGTGTGATCGGTCGTTGACAGGCGTGTTGGCCGAAGGCGGTACGCTCCCGGGCCTGGCTGGCTGGAAGGTAATCGAAACACCGGGCCATGCTCAGAGCCATATTTCTTTATTTAGGGAGAGCGATGGAACACTGATCGCCGGTGACCATATTTTAGCGCATATTTCGCCCAATCCGCTGCTCGAACCGCCAATTCCGGGGGAGACAGAGCGGCCAAAGCCTCAGCTCCAATACAATGATTCGTTGAAGAAGCTGCTCGGCTTTCCGATTAAGCTTGTTTACACAGGCCATGGAGGCGAAGTTGTTGAGCTGCCCGAGCTCATCGAAAAAAGGCTGAAGCGCCAGCATGACCGGGCGATGAAAGTGAAAAGTTGGCTGGAGTCGGAGGAACTGACCGTATTTGAAATTTGCCGTCGTCTTTTTCCATCGGTTTATCAACGTGAGTTAGGCTTGACGATTTCCGAGACGGTTGCCCAGCTTGACTATTTAGAATCCATAGGGGAAATTGAGCGTATTCTGAATAGCAATCCTGTTCTTTTTAAAGCGAAGTGAGGAGACGAAGTATAATGTCAGATCGATTGAAGGGTAAAAATATTATAGTTACTGGAGCTTCTGGCGGAATCGGAGCAGAGATTGCCAGGCAGTGTGCAGAGTGCGGTGCCAATTTGGCGCTTTTGGCGAGAAGCCTTGATAAACTCCAGCTTTTAAAAAAAGAACTCGAAACGCATTACGCTGTCACAATTCACGTGTATGAGCTCGACGTTTCCGATACCGACAAGGTGGAAGGCGTTTTTTCAAAAATCAAGAGCGAGCTTGGACCGATCGATGTACTCGTGAACAATGCAGGATTCGGCGTTTTTCGGGAAGCGCATGAGGCGAACCTAGACGAAATAAAAGGCATGTTCAATGTCAATGTGATCGGCTTGATTGCCTGTACTCTCATGGTTCTGCCGGAGATGCGCGCGCGCCGTTCCGGACATATCATCAATATCGCTTCCCAGGCTGGCAAAATCGCGACACCGAAATCGAGCATATACTCAGCGACGAAGCATGCGGTGCTCGGCTATACAAACAGCCTTCGAATGGAATCCGCCGATTCGAATGTATTCGTGACCGCCATCAATCCTGGGCCAATCGCGACCAATTTTTTTGAAATTGCCGATGAGAAGGGTACCTATGTGAAAAGCGTTCAAAAATTTATGCTTCAGCCAGAGTACGTTGCGCGTAAGGTTGTGGATGCAATGCTGACGCCGACAAGGGAAATTAACCTGCCTCGCTGGATGAATATGGGCAGCGTTATATTCGCTTTATTTCCGCGTCTGTTTGAGGGAATCGGCAAGCGCGCGTTTGATAAGAAATAGAGTATGAACGCTGCTTCCCTTATTCGTTCATATTCTTGAGACGAACACTAAAACCACATGTTCTGAATTCTAACGGGTTCTATTTTCGAGTACAAAACATTAAATAACACATTAATTGGCTGTCCAATTCGTATATGAATCGGAGAGCTTCTTTTTGTTAATATAACGGGAAAATTAGTGTAGTTACGGGTAAAATTGCACCGTAATCCGCACCACTTTTAGTAAGGTGACAAAAATTTATGTCACTCTGCTAATTCATATGTTAAAACGGTTGCTAATCTTTATAAAGGTGGTTTGGTTGATATTTCTATTAAAATTATGAAAAATGTTATTTTACTAACAGGGCAGTTGAAGAAGGGATATTAAGGTTATTAGACGAATATTCTTTTTTTAGATAAATATTGAAGGGGTGTAGGAGGATGGAAAATGTAATTAATGGAATAAACCATTGGATACAATCTTTGTCTAAAGAATACAATTCTATGTCAGAAACAGAAATATCTAATCGTCCATTACCAAATAAATGGTCTAAAAAAGAGATATTAGGACATCTCTGTGACTCTGCAATAAATAATATTGAGAGGTTCGTAAAAATTCAATATACAGAACAACCTTATGTTATTCAGTCGTATAATCAGGAGCAATGGGTGGTGGTTCAGAATTATCAAGAAAGACCAGTGGATGAAATACTAACTCTGTTTCAAATACTAAATAAGCAAGTAGTAAATATTATTATGAATATTCCTGCGGCGAAATTATCTTATCTATGTGATATTGAAAATAACCATCAAAAAACATTAGAGTGGCTTATACAGGACTACTTTGAACATATGAAACATCATATTAACAACCAAATTTTATTAAAAAATAACGACTAAATAACCTGGTGAAATTTAGGGGTGAAATAATTGGGGATAAGAACAGCGAATGTTGAGGATTGGAAAGCTATTTCCTTGTTGTTAAAACAGTTGGACTATCTTGATACTGAGACTTTTATACAACAAAAAATAGCAACACTTCTTATGGAGCCGAATGAGGAATTACTGGTTTATGAAGAAGATAAAACAGTTATTGCTGCAATTTCTATTCATTTTATACCTCAATTAGCTGTAAAAGGAGATTTCGCAAGGATAAGTTATTTTGCTGTGGATACAAACATTAGAAGTAAGGGCATAGGACGTAAGATTGAAGAACATTGTACTCATTTAGCTAATAAAAGAAATTGCGATAGAATTGAAGTGCATTGCCATTCAAGGAGAATAGATGCACATAGGTTTTATATCCGACAAGGCTTTACTGAATCCCCAAAATATTATATTAAAATGTTACCCCAATCAAACTAATATCGAATTATAAATTACACCATATTGAATTTCTAAAATCTTTTTATTTATATTGATAAAAAATATTTGTTTTTTAAGAATATTCACATAATTAATTGGGTATATGATTATTAATTACTTTATTAGGAGTGAGAAGATGAAAAAAGAAGAGCTTTTAAATCAAATCACAAATAATGATGGTAATACAAGAATATCCCGACTCTCATCGATAGAAGAGGGTGAAGAAATTATTAAGATGGCTAAGCTTTTAGAATTTGAAGGCAAGATCATATTGCAAAAATATTGTTTAGAAAGCAAACCGCTTGCAGTGTCACTCGAAGCAAGTTTGGCCAAATGAAAAAGGAACTTTGGATGATTTGACAGCAAGTCCTTCGGGATTTGCTTTTTTTATTATATTTTTATTATGAAAACAGGCTCTAATTACAGAAATAATGGGTCTAAGCGATATAAAGCAGGTAGTTTTTTCTTATGCAACAGCGAATAGTTTAAGAAGGAAAATCCAGTGAAGTAGCGAAATAAAGGTAATTAACTAATTTGTATGGACAAAACTCTCTATGAAAGCTAGAAGAATGTCCATTAGAAGAGCTCTTATGGATAAAATCAATTTTAAAAATAAGGCAGGAATCAAGATGGACATTACGCTTAAAAAAATCGAGAAAGAAGAACAAGAAATTCTGCACAACTTAATGCAGTTTTATATTTATGATTTTAGCCAATTTATCTCATCTATTGAATTAGATGTGGATGGAAAATATAAGCCGTTTGAGCTTGATGCATATTGGTCTGACCCGTCTAGGGCAGCATATTTTATAAAAATAAATACCCAGCTTGCAGGCTTTGTCTTACTGTCTAAAAATTTAAGTGATATTTACCATATAGAAGAGTTTTTCGTCATGCGAAAATACAATGGAAAAGGGATTGGGAAGAGCGCTGCCCTACAAATTTTTGATATGTACAGGGGTAAGTGGGAGATTACACAGGTCGAAAGAAATTATCCTGCACAGGCATTTTGGAGAAGCATAATTAAATCGTATACTACCGATAACTTTACAGAAAGATACGATGATAAACATCATTCTATTCAGATGTTTAATAATTCTGACTACTGATATTTCACTATGATTTTTGAAAGGATGGATAGGATTTTAAATTCCTTCCATCCCCATCCTCTTTAATCCATCCTCAAGCACCCACCGATCGATGCCATTTACGAATTCGTATTTCTCCCGGTACATCGCTCGAATTATTTTCTGGACGTTTTCTTTGGCTGGATGCGAAGCATCGAAGCACTTTACATAAAGAGTCATCGGCAGCGCTTGTCCAGAAGGATGGAGTGGTGGTTGAAGGTAAGAAATTTCTCCGAATGGTTTATAGCCATTTCGTTCATAAAATCGCTGTCGTTTTACACAATTTTCTTTTTCTTCCTCGGTATGTGCCAGTTCCCGCTTTTCCGTCTCTAAAATGACAGAAGAGAGCGACTTGTTTCCTGCCTTATTTGCATCCTCGTTCAGCAATGTTTCCAATTTCAACAGCGTTTTTGATCCCAATCCTTTGTTCCGAACCTCCGGATGCGCTGCTAGATAGACGATGAAAGCCGCATTCACGTCAGCCAAATAGTGTCCCGTTGCAAATGAAACAAGCTGTTTCCCTTCATCATAGCCCGCCAAAAAACGATACGTATTAGGGAAGCTGTGTTTTGCCAATTCGAGGCTCCGCAAAAATAATAGGTTCGGTTCCTTCACATCAAGTGAAAAAATCTGATCGTACAACACAATGGCTTCTTCGAGAAGCGGCAGTTTGTCCAAATCGATGGTTTCCCACACAATCTTCATCATAGCACCTCCTTCTTATATCTTGTTGTCAACGTCATCCCGTTATAAATTCATAAACTGAGTCATTGATGATCTCGTATAATTCAGCCTCTGGATGGCGCGCCTTTAGCTGTGTAATCTGATTGTATAATTCTTCATAATCCCTTTCGCTTAGTGGCAAATTTTCGTTGTTTTGATAATACTGCTTAAAGCAATTTTGGATCATTTTAAAAATTAATTTTTTATCCATTTGTGCACCTCAACATGATTATACCGCTTTCTCCCCAATATCCACTAGCACGTGAACCCTTTCCAAGGAAAAATGTCGTAAAATTTCCATTGAAACCGAACGCATATTCGCTTAATATAATGGGTAGAATGATATAGAACGGATGTTCGATAATTAGTTAGTTACTTTATTCTTTTTTACATCCATCATCGGAGGCAACAGTATGTTCGATTACAGCAAAGTGCCAAAAAATAAAATCTTATGCGTGGATATGAAAAGCTTTTACGCCAGCTGTTCCGCTGTCATGGAAGGACTTGATCCTTTAACGTGCTACCTCGCCGTTGTCGGCAATCAGGAACGAACGGGAAGCGTGGTGCTTGCCGCTTCGCCACGCCTGAAAAAAGAATTCGGGATAAAAACGGGTTCCCGTATGTTCGAAATTCCGAATGATCCCCGAATTCTGATTGTCGAACCGAAAATGGCGACATATTTACGTATTTCGACAGAAATTGGGCGCGTTTTTAATCGGTATGTCCCAAAGTCAGCGATCCATACGTACAGCGTCGATGAGAGCTTCATTAAAGTAGATGGTGCCCTTCATCTATGGGGAGATGCGTGGACGATTGCCAGAAAAATCAAAGATGACATTGAGCGGGAATTTCAATTACCATGTGCGATTGGTATCGGCCCAAATATGCTCATGTCGAAGCTTTGTCTCGATTTGGAGGCGAAAAAGCACGGAATTTCGGAATGGACATTTGAAGACGTGCCGGAGAAACTGTGGAGTGTTTCTCCGCTCCGGGAAATGTGGGGAATTGGAAGGCGTGTGGAGAAGACGCTGAATGGGATGGGGATTTTCACGGTCGGACAGCTGGCTCGCTACGATTTGGCAGCATTGGAGAAGAAATTCGGCATCATGGGCAATCAGCTTTACTACCATGCGTGGGGAGTGGATCTTTCCGAGATGGGCGCACCAATTATTGAAGGGCAGATCAGCTTTGGAAAAAGTCAAATTTTGCTCAGGGATTATAAAGACGAACAGGAAATCAAACACGTTATTTTGGAAATGTGTGAGGAGGTGGCGTGGAGGACAAGGACACGCCGTAAAGCTGGAAGAACGGTTAGCCTCGGAATTGGCTACAGCCAGGATGAATTTGGCGGCGGCTTTCACCGTTCCCGGACGATCGAGCAGCCGACGAATGAAACGATGGAGCTTTACCGTATCTGTCTTGAACTGTTCAAGGAACACTATATCGGAAAGACGGTCCGGCAGATTTCCATTTCGTTTGGCAATCTCGTCGATGATGTCGAAATGCAGCTCAGCTTGTTTGATCATGGTTCAAGCAAAAGGCGCGAGCTCGGCTATGTGATGGACCGCATTCGAAACCGTTATGGTTCGGGTGCATTGCTGCGCGCTGTTTCCTATACGTTAGCAGGTACGGCAAAACATCGGGCTACGCTTGTTGGCGGGCACAAAATGTAGAAAGAAAGGAGAGAGAGACGATGATTCGTGACCGTGGAAGAATCAAATGGACGTCGATGATGCTTCCAGAGCACGTGAAAATGCTCAGGGACTGGGTGAGGGAAGATACGTACGAACAGATAAAAGAAATGGATGAACAACAGCTAGAATTGATGAACAACGTTTTGTCAGAGGCGATGGAATTTAATCAGCACGTCACGATCACCCATTATGGCTGCCGAAATTACGAAATCGTCATCGGAACAATCCATTACTGGGATGAACTGGCCCAAAAGCTTCACATCGTTGACCGCTTTGAAGAAATCCATCGCATTCAGCTCAAAAACATCGTCGACGTCCGCCTGTCAGGTGAATCATGATAAGATAACATATTTTATTAAATACTTTCTGAGAAATCCCCATCTATAAAGTTTGTAATTTTCTGGACGACAAAAGGAGCGACTTCCGATTGAAAGCTGCTCCTTTCTGACTATTCTTCGCTTTTATTTACGCGCACTTCTGATTTAAAAACGCCTTTATGCGATCCATCGCAAAACGGCATGTTCTTTGACTGCCCGCAGCGGCATAACGAAAAAGCTGGCTTTGTTTCAATTACGTTTCCTTCACCATCAAGCAGTTCGATTTCGCCGGTCACACGGAAGGAACCGTTATCGTTTACTTTAATTTGAACCTTTGACATGCTGAACACTCCTTAAAAAAATAATCACATACTCTGTAGATGTTATAGGCTGAAAGCAAAAAAAGCAATCAGAAGAAAGTATTTCTCCTCTGTGCTAAAATAATGGTATGCATAAGAAGGGGAGGCATGAATGGTAATGGAAATTAACATAACCGAAGCAGCGGTTCAAAAAATAATCGAAAAAACAGAAGGGCGAAGCGGCTATTTAAAATTAAAATACGACACAGAAGGCTGCGGATGCGCCGTAAATGGTGTACCGGTTCTTTCGTTGGAAACTGAATTGCAGACGAATGAGATCGTCATCAAAACAAATCGAGTTCCCATCTATATTGAAAGTACAAAGACTGTTTTCTTTGACGAAAACATGACGATTGATTTTTCGGCTGCGGTCAATTGCTTTCAATTAAAAAGCCCCGCACAGATCTTAAACGGGCGCATGAGCCTGCTTATCACTGCAAAAAAAGACTGATTTTAACAGTCTTTTTTTGTATTTCAGTATCTATACGGTTAATTTCTCTCCAGTAACATTGTCAGAATCAAACTCATAATGAACATATGCATCCAAAAATTCATCGATGGCCTTTTCATAGTCCGTGCGATTTTCCCTTAGCGAATGGGCGTGATCTCCGTTGATGGCAAGATAGAGCATTTTCGGGCCTTTTTTTCGTTCAAATAGCTGTTCCGTCATCGTTGGCAGAATATACGTATCGTGCTGGCTGTGTATGAACAGCATTGGATTTCGGATGTTATCAATTACAGAAATGGGTGAGACATCCGCTAAAGAATAGCGATCGCGTAATTTCAAAAATAGGTCGGCAATCGGCAGGAAAAGTGTTGGCGGAAGCTTCGCTTCTTCCTTTAAACGGTACGCCAGCTGCTCTTTAAAATCGGAAAAAGGGCAGTCAGCGATATAAAAATCAGCACCATCTTCAAGCATTCCAGCGTATAGCAGCATGGTCGCCGCCCCCATCGATTCGCCATGAATTCCAAGCTGAAGCTCAGGACCAACTTCCTTTTTCAGCCAGCGAACCACTTCTTGTAAATCGAATTTTTCATAATGGCCGTAGCTTGTTGTTTTGCCACCTGACTCGCCATGACGGCGATGGTCATAAATCACCGCATTAAAACCTCTCTTTAAGAAAAGATTCATATATTTCATCGAATTGACTTTATTCTCGGTGACCCCATGAGCAAGTATGACATAGCGATTCGTCGCGTGAGGTTCATACAGATGTGCTTTTATCGAATATCCGAAAGGGGAGGGAATGGATACGTCCCTGAAGTGCTGGAATTCCCCCAGATCAAGCCAGCCGGCATCCTTCTCCCGCTTCAGGATTAGTTGCTCATCTTTCTTTTTTATAAACATAATCCGATTCGTAAAATAAACGCCAAAAGCGGATAAAAAAATGAGAGTCGAAAAGACAATGCGAAACACCTTCCTCAATAAAATCCCTCCAATTGTCAGAAAAATAAACCGGCATATCTTTGATGTTAACATTGGGATAAACTGGAACGCAAAAAAAAAGCCGCATGAGGGCGGCTAAAGAAAATAATGACTGAAATACTTTATTGCTCGGAGTTCTGCCTTTTTGTCGGGTGAAGCTCCTTTGCCATCTCCTCGGCTGCGATCAAGCGCTTGCCTGTCTGAGCAACCGGCTGCCCCTTTTGGCTGTTTCCCTTATCACGTTTTTGGCTCATGATTTTGTCTCCCTTCAAAATGTCCTCATGTATAAGATGGGTAATCATAAGCCTCCTTATTCGCCAAAATCCCTATTGTAAAACAAGATTTTTTTAAAAAAAATTAAAGAGCCGCAGCGTGGAGCCGATAATACGTACTGTCAATCGGCCTTGATAAATGAGGGCGAACAATTTCTATTGCTTCCAGCAGCTTAGTAAGATCAACCCCAGTCTGAATTTCCATGCGTTCAAGCATATAAACGACATCCTCTGTGGATGCATTTCCAGCAGCACCTGGTGCGAACGGGCATCCGCCGAGGCCACCTGCAGAAGTATCGAAACGATCAATTCCCGCCTGAAGCGAAGCGAGAATGTTCGAAAGGGCGAGTTTGCGGGTATCATGGAAATGAGCGGTCAAAAGGGTGTCGGGGAACGCCCATTTCAGCTGTGAAAATAAGGTGTACGCCTCGGTTGGAACCGCCATCCCGATTGTGTCGGCGACGCTTAATTCATCGACACCGGCATCAACGAATTCACCGCATAACTTCAGCGTGCTCGCCTGATTGATTTTCCCTTCATAAGGGCAATAAAAAGCCGTGGAAATACAGGCGCGGACGAAATACCCTTTTTCCTTAAGTTCTTTGATAATCGGTTTTAATTCAGCCATGCTTTCTTCCGTGCTTTTATTGATGTTTTTTTGATTGAAGGTGTTGCTTACACCGACGAAAACGGCGACTGCATTGCAATCGGTCATGTAAACACGGTCGATTCCCCTACGATTGGGTGCAAGTACAAAATTCCTTGTGTCAGGATCAAGGCAATGCTCAACAATTTCAGCGGCATCGCTCATTTGTGGCACCCATTTCGGCGAAACAAATGAAGTGAGTTCCAATTCTTTTAATCCGGCAGTACGCAAACCGGCGATAAACTGTTTTTTTATTTCTGTTGGCACAAACGCTTTTTCATTTTGCAGGCCGTCGCGAGGACCAACCTCGATAATCGTTACTTTTTTAGGCAAATGAAACGTCATGATTACCCTCCTTTTCTCATATTTTCATTGTAGAGCCTTGAAATTAATAAAAGCAAGAATAATAGAAATTTTGACAAAATAAAAGGAATTTCGTATTTTCACTCGAACTATTTATAGGTGAACAAAGGAAGAAAGGAAGATAAAAATGGGACAGACAGAAGTAGTCATTGTCAGTGCGGTTCGTACTGCAGTTGGTAATTTTAATGGAAGTTTAAAGGATATATCTGCATCAGAGCTGGGTGCAATTGCAATCAAAGGGGCCCTCGAACAAGCTGGCGTGAAACCAGAATATGTGGATGAAATAATCATGGGAAATGTTTTGCAGGCAGGACTGGGCCAAAATCCTGCACGGCAGGCTTCGTTGAAAGCGGGCATTCCTGAAAGCGTTTCCGCGATGACGATCAATAAAGTGTGCGGTTCTGGTTTAAAAGCCGTTCATCTCGCGACGCAGGCAATTGTTTCGGGAGACGCGGATATAGTAGTGGCGGGCGGAATGGAAAACATGAGCCAGGCACCTTATTTGTTAAAGAACGCTCGAGAAGGCTTTAAAATGGGCGACCAGAAATTAATCGACAGCATGATTTCCGATGGCTTGTGGTGTGCTTTTAACGATTACCATATGGGCGTAACGGCAGAAAATTTGTGTACCCAGTATGGATTGACAAGGGAAGAACAGGATGAATTTTCTGCTTCCAGCCAGGAAAAGGCTGTCAGAGCTATTGAAGCAGGGTTATTCAAGGACGAAATTGTTCCTGTTCAAATACCGCAGCGTAAAGGTGATCCGGTTGTGTTCGACACCGATGAATATCCGAAAAAGGGCACGACAGCAGAAAAATTGGCCAAATTACGGCCAGCTTTTAAAAAGGATGGCAGCGTCACAGCTGGGAATGCCTCAGGCATCAATGACGGAGCGGCCGCAGTTGTAGTCATGAGCAGGAGAAAAGCTGAAGAGCTTGGAATTCGCCCGCTCGTTACGATCAAGGCAAATGCAAGTGCGGGTGTGGATCCAAGTATTATGGGCATCGGTCCTGTCACTGCGGTGAAAAAAGCGCTTGAAAAAGCAGCGATTCGTCTCGAAGAAATTGATCTGATCGAAGCAAATGAAGCCTTCGCCGCGCAGTCACTTGCAGTGGGCCGGGAGCTTCAGTTCAATAAAGAAATTTTAAATGTAAATGGAGGAGCCATCGCCATCGGCCATCCAATTGGTGCAAGCGGAGCGAGAATCCTTGTTACCTTAATCCATGAAATGAAGCGGCGTAACGCTCAAAGAGGCCTCGCTACCCTTTGCGTCGGCGGGGGGCAAGGCGTGGCAACGGTTATAGAGCTTGCCTAAGAAAAGAGATAGAAGGGAGAGAGAGGAATGAAGAAAATTTGTACATCCTTTCACGAAGCAGTGACTGACATTCAGGACGGAGCAACGTTGATGGTTGGTGGTTTTGGTTTATGCGGAATACCTGAAAATCTGCTTTTAGCTCTGGTCGAAAAAGGAGTTAAGGATTTAACCGTCATTTCCAATAATTGCGGAATCGACGAATGGGGACTTGGTTTGCTTTTAAACAATAAGCAAATCAAAAAAATGATCGGGTCATATGTAGGTGAAAACAAGGAATTCGAACGCCAGGTGCTGACGGGAGAGCTTGAAGTAGAATTGACCCCGCAAGGATCATTAGCTGAAAAAATCCGCGCGGGTGGCGCAGGCATTCCAGCATTTTATACGCCTGCAGGAGTAGGGACACCAATTGCGGATGGAAAAGAAACAAGAATTTTTAATGGGAAAGAGTATCTTTTGGAAGAAGCATTAACGGCTGATTTCAGCCTTGTCCGGGCCTGGAAGGGTGACAAAATGGGCAATCTTGTTTATCACAAAACAGCAAGAAACTTTAATTCGATGATGGCGACAGCAGGAAGGGTCACGATTGCTGAAGTGGAAACGCTTTATGAAATCGGAGAACTTGATCCAAATTATATCCACACGCCGAGCATATACGTGCAAACATTGATCGAAGGAAAGCAGGAAAAACGAATTGAAAGAATGACGGTGAAAAAATAGTTTTTGGCAGTAGCGGAAAGGAGAGACGATTATGACAAATGTTCGTGA
>JAUZPT010000360.1 GCA_030705745.1 Bacillota bacterium
ATGAATATGAACGTGGCGACATCTTAATTGATGGAGACTCGATTCGGAATTATTCAAGGGAAGAATTAAGAGAGAAGATGGGGCTTGTACTTCAGGATCCATTTTTATTTTACGGTAGTGTTGCCGACAATATACGATTGTATAATCAAGGCATAACCGATGAAGAGGTGGTAGAGGCTGCACGGTTTGTGCAAGCGGACGCCTTCATCGATAAACTCGAAGATGGCTACCAGCATCAAGTGGTGGAACGTGGGGCTACTTTTTCAAGCGGGCAGAGGCAATTGCTTGCTTTCGCAAGAACGATCGCAGCGAATCCAAAAATTCTTGTACTCGATGAAGCAACCGCGAGCATTGATACAGAAACAGAAGAGGCGATTCAAACAGCGCTTGAAAAAATGAGAAAAGGAAGAACGACGATTGCCATTGCACATCGCCTTTCCACGATTCAGGACGCGGACCTAATTCTAGTATTGCATCAAGGAGAGATTGTTGAACGCGGAACGCATCAGGAACTGCTTGCATTGGGTGGACTGTATCATAAAATGTTTTTATTACAAAACGGGGCGCTTGAGCCTGTGGAAAATATGGTTAAATAATAAAGAAACAGCTTGGATAACGGCTCCAAGCTGTTTTTTAGTATACTTGCTGCATTTTTTTAATGAAAATACGATTATATTCATTGAGAAGATGGTCCAGCTCCTGGCTATAGCGGATTGCTGCTGTGGAACTAAAGCCATAAGTTAAGGCTACATTTATTAGTTCAGCACGTTTATTTTCAATAAGTGTAAGAAATTCATGTTTTGACACGGCCGATATTCCTTTCCCGAATAGCTGAAAATTCATCCTATTCCTCATATTTCTAAAATTACCAAGTAAATAGGCTATTGTTTTTCTAGTATAGCTCATTTTGGGAATTAATTCAAAAGATTTTGTAAGAAAAAATACATACTTTCAGTTTCTTTCCAATAAACTGTATAACGGATAAGGGACAAGACAATATGAGGACACAAAATTTTCATAAGAACTATTATCATTTAGACAAAAGTTTTGTTAGAATGGTATCGAAGCGAACTAGAGTAGGAGATGTTTTTATGACACATGACGTGAATGTATTTCTGGCGCTGGGGGCCGGTTTTTTAAGCTTTATTTCACCTTGTTGCCTGCCATTGTATCCAGCCTTTTTATCCTATATAACAGGAATGTCCGTAGGTGAATTGAAAAGTGAAAATGCAATGCTTCAAAAAAGGAGCATCCTGCACACTCTATTTTTTTTGATTGGCTTTTCAGTTATTTTTATTGCTTTAGGCTTTACCACGTCATTTCTTGGTCGATTTTTCTCTGATTATCATGACCTGATTCGCCAGCTCGGCGCTATTTTCATGGTGCTGTTTGGCTTAATGGTAGTAGGGGTCTTCAGCCCTGAGTTTTTAATGAAGGATCGCCGGGTCGAATTTAAGAACAGGCCTGCTGGTTTTATCGGATCGATCCTCATCGGGATGGCTTTTGCCGCTGGTTGGACGCCTTGTACTGGCCCGATTTTAGGTGCAGTCCTCTCTCTTTCGGCTACACATCCGAGTTCAGGTATGTTGTATATGATTGCTTACATACTAGGTTTTGCAATTCCATTTTTCATCCTGTCTTTCTTTATTGGCCGCATGAAATGGATTCGCAAGCATAGCTTAAAGATTATGAAAATTGGTGGCATCATTATGATCATCATGGGCATTGTGCTCTTTTTTAACTGGATGACCAAGATTATCATTGTGTTCCAAAGCATGTTTGGCGGTTTTAGCGGTTTCTAAATCGCTTGCTGTTTCACGAGAAACAAATTCTATTTTTCCAATATAAATACTTAGGATTGAAATTCGTGGGAATTTTCGCTATATTTAAAGATATAATTGTTTATTTAAAAGGTAGTTTGTCTGATAGAGAGAATTGTGTTTAATTCGATATGCGGAAAGTACCCGGGAGGTTGCAACATTGGCAAGAATATTAATTGTAGACGATGCAAAGTTTATGAGACTGACATTGACAAATATACTCCTTAAAGCTGAACACGAAGTCGTTGGGGAAGCAGAGAATGGCGCCGAGGCCGTCCGGTTGTATAGCGAATTAAAGCCTGATTTGGTGACGATGGATATTACGATGCCAGAAATGAGCGGGCTTGAAGCAGTGAAAAAAATAAAGGGATCTGATCCTGATGCCAAGATCATTATGTGCTCGGCGATGGGTCAGCAGAAAATGGTCGTTGAAGCGATTGAAACGGGTGCGAAGGACTTTATAGTCAAACCATTTGACGAAGGCCGTGTTGTCGATGCGATCAATAGAGTGCTTAGGTAAAAGCCATTTGGAGCCGATCCAATGGTTTTTCTTTTCGATTTCCGTGAATTAAAAAGAAATAATAGGCGAAACTAAGATTTTTTGAAAGTATATTTGCGTTTTAAAAATATAATCACAGTAGTAATAAGTGAAATATATCATTACATCCATTCCCGATTATGATATATAATAGGTACACTGAAAAAATATTAGTGATAAAGGATGACTCTTATGAACGTAGTTGTTGCATCTTCGATCGGCGCAGTCTTCATGGCTGTTTTCGTCATGTTCATTCGGTTAAAAGCCGCAAAAAAGCCGGCTTCGGCCAGAAAAATCATATTGCCTCCGTTTTTTATGAGCACGGGTGCACTGATGTTTTTATTTCCTCAATTTCGCTTGACGGGAATGGAAATACTGGAAGCTGTAGCAGTCGGCATGCTTTTTTCCATTTTTCTTATTAAAACATCAAAATTCGAGATAAAAGATAATGATATTTATCTTAAACGATCGAAAGCGTTTGTGTTTATTTTGGTCGGGCTGCTCATCATTCGAATTGTTTTAAAAACTATTTTGAGCTCAACGATTGATTACACACAGCTTAGTGGAATGTTCTTTCTGCTTGCATTCAGCATGATTCTTCCTTGGCGAATTGCGATGTTCGTCGATTTTAAAAAACTTCACCGCCAACTTCATGGGTGATTGTTTCGTGCGATCCATGTAAAGTATCGGAGCAGTGCGATTCTCTTTTGAGCAAGCACTGCTTTTTTATTTTACAAAAAAAATAGGATTCTTATCTTTAATGGTATAAAATACCCAGAGTATATAGATAAGTTATCGAAGATACAGGGTGATGTAGTATGGTTGTGAAAGAGCTTTTTGCAAATTTGGCCATTTTAAGCTCGATGATTTTCTTTTATGTTCAAAGTACAAAAGATTCTCCTTTAAACACGAAGTCTTCCTTAAGCAGAAAGCTGTTTGTTGGTGCATCTGGAGGAATATTAAGCAATATATTGATGCAATATGGCATCCAAGTCCACACAACCATTATTGATCTTAGACATATTCCGGTTATTTTGATGGCATTATTCGGTGGGGCTATACCTGCGCTAGTTGCGCTTGTCCTCGTGATTGTGGGCAGGCTGTTGATTGGGGTGAATTCAGCGGCCTGTGCGGCAATTGCCTCAATTACTCTGATCACGCTAGCAGCAATTTATTTTTCAAAGCGAAATGTAAAAAACAAAACGAAAATTTGGTCTGTTTTAACACTGTCAAATTTATTTTTCTCCAT
>JAUZPT010000361.1 GCA_030705745.1 Bacillota bacterium
CAAAAGTAGTTGAGACATCAATTAAGAATCCACATACGAAACAAGGTAAAATTCGTTTACAAGTAGAGGATTTCGTCAAGAATTCTGGAGTTGAGGCTTTAATCGCACATTTCCCGGATTTTTATGGTCCAAATGCGGAAAATACAATTTTACACTATACTTTAAAAAATATTGTTGATAATAAAAAATCTGGATATGTAGGTAATCAAAAGATAGCCAAGGAGTTTATTTTTACACCTGATGGCGCTAAAGCGATCGTTCATTTAGCGATGAAGGAAGAAGCATATGGACAGAATTGGAATATTCCAGGCTATGGTGTGATTTCTGGTGAAGAGCTTGTCGGGGTTCTTAGAGAAGTGACTGGCTACCAAAAAAGTGTTTCGACAATATCAAAAAATATGATACGTTTTATGGGGCTATTTAATGCTAATATGCGTGAAGTCGTCGAAATGTTTTACTTGAATGAAGAACCAGTAATTTTATCCGGTGTGAAATATGAGCGTATGATCGGAACCTTGCCAAAGACGCCGTACAAACAAGGGTTGCATGAGACGATAGAATATATGAGGAAAAATGGCTAACGAAGAAAATAAAGAAATTTGTGGTCAGATCGGGATTGGGGGTAGCTGAAATGCTTAACGTGGAAATAAGAAGGCCAGAAATTAAGGACAGTGCTCAGTTGAATGAATTTTTTAAGATTGTGATTACGGATACGTTTATTCAAGAAGGTATAGGAGAGAAGCTGGTTGATCTTAATGAAGAAATCAAAGTTAAGAATCAATACTTGGAAAGTGATTTTGAAAGCAATGGGGAGAAACGCCATTTTTTGATTGCTTTACATGGTAATAAAATAATTGGCTCGATCGAATACGGCCCAGCAAGCAATCTAATTAATAGTTGCACGGACGATGCTTTAAAAGAACTACCTGAAGTAGGTACCGTATTTGTTCATCCTGATTTCCAAAGGATGGGTATAGGAAATTTGTTATTGAACAAAATGTATTTAATTATAAAAAACTGTGAAATCGAAGAATTTTGCTTAGATAGTGGATATAAACGTGCACAGGAAATTTGGAAAAAGAAATTCGGAGATCCTGCTTACTTGTTAAAGAATTATTGGGGCGAAGGGTATCATCATATGATTTGGAGAGTTAAAGTAAGCGATTTATGATAGTAACATTAAATCAAATGACTGCACCAGTGCAGTCATTTTTCTTTTTATCAAAAACGAGGAAGATAAAAAAATTCCCAATTTAATTTTTAAACTAATTAATTGACGTAAACAGCACTTGCGTTATATGATGTAACGTAATATGTTAGAAAACCTTACACGAGGTGAGTGAATTGAAAAAAATTGATGCGATTATTCGACCTGAACGTCTGACAGATACGATTAAGGGATTAAAAAAAATAGGAATTTCTGGTTTTACCGTTTCCCAGGTGGTAGGGCGAGGGAGGCAGAAGGATACACAAGGAGTGTACCGCGGGAAAAATTATCAGGTGACCCTCCATCCAAAGGTGAAGCTGGAAATTATCCTTTCTGATTACATGGTGGAGCCAACGATTAAAACGATCTTTGAAACCGCTCAGACCGGTGAGGACGGCGACGGCAAAATTTATGTCTATCCAATTTTAGAAGCTTATAACATACGCACAGGCGAACCTGATATTGATATTGACGATTTAATGAATAAGAAGGGGTGACATCATGAAACTCATATATATCAACACCATTTGGGTTGTGTTAGCTGCAGCGATGGTGCTGTTTATGGAGGGCGGCTTCAGTTTATTGGAGGCCGGATTTGTAAGGACGAAAAACGCCGTGAATGTCATCATGAAGATTTTTGTCGATTTAACGGTTGGTGCTTTGGCTTTTTGGCTGGTAGGATTCGCGATTATGTTTGGCAAAGACGCGTACGGTATGGTGGGAACTTCATTGTTTGGTCATCCTGAAGCCATCTCCCTACCGATTCAATTGCCGGGAGCCGCATTTGTGCTGTTTCAGATTGGATTCGCCGTCGCGTGTATCTCAATTGTGTCGGGTGCGGTTGCCGAAAGGATGAAATTTAAAGCGTATGTCGTGACAGCAGCGCTCATTTGCATCGTCATATATCCTCTTTCAGGACATTGGATTTGGAATAGCAATGGCTGGCTCGCAAAGCTCGGAATGAAGGATTTTGCAGGCTCTGCCGCGATCCATGCTCTAGGCGGGTTTACGGCCTTTGCTATGGCAAAAATTCTCGGGCCTCGAAAAGGAAGATTTAATTCAGACGGCAGTGCAAATGTATTTGCACCTAGTAATATTCCGCTCGCTTCAGCTGGAGCGTTTATCCTATGGTTCGGCTGGTTTGCTTTTAACGCTGGAAGTACGCTGGATGCATCCAATTCTTCACTTGCAACAATCGCGATTAATACGATGCTTGCCGGTGCAGCAGGCGGGACAGCAGCGTTGTTCCTGACAATGAAAAAGTTTGGAACAGCAGATCCGAGCATGACGATTAACGGGGTATTGTCAGGTCTAGTGGCGATAACGGCCGGGTGTGCGTTTGTCTCTCAATGGGCTGCCATCGCCATCGGTGCAATAAGCGGAATCATTGTCATTTATGCGACTTTATTAGTGGACAATTTAAGAGTCGATGATCCAGTTGGCGCTGTAGCGGTTCATGGATTTAATGGTGTGTTTGGAACGATTGCGGTAGGATTATTTGATAACTCCGAAGGCCTTTTCACGACAGGAAATGCGCATTTATTATTGATCCAGCTATTAGGCGCGGCAGTAGTCGTTGTATGGGGATTAATTGGCGGTACATTCATGGCAAAGGTTTGTGAACGAACGGTCGGTTTCCGGGCCACTGCCCGTGAAGAGGAAGAAGGCCTCGACATGTCGTATCACGGGATCCCAGCCTATAACGAATTAGAGCGGTTCACCGATCTGCCGACCAGCCTGTTTAATTTTGAAGAAACAACAGGCATCACCGTTTCTGCTCCAAGAGAAAAAGTGAGAAAGGTAAATTGATGTTGCTCTCATAAAATAAATGGGCGCCCTATCATTAACAATATCTCTTTTGAGATACCTATATTTGAAAACATATAAAAACAACTAAAAAAGTAGTGGATTTCCTTAAGAGAAATCGCACTGCTTTTTTAGTTGTGATTATGATTAGTCTTCTTTAAATAGAAGAGCTCTATTGGACATTTCAAGTGTACATGGGTGAAGTTTTGTCCAATAGAGTTCTTCTATTAGACATATCAACTCTCCAAATGCGTAGATTTGTCCTATAGGGTACTGGCCAAAAATCAATCAGGGTTTAAAGTCCATGAATCATTTTTCTAAACACTGAAAACTGGCTAGCATTGAGCACCATTTTTAATAAAAAAACCGAAAATTCTAAAATATTTTTAAGAACATCACCATTTCTAGTATAATGGCATTATCATAATAAAATCGAGGCATAGCCACCAGGTGGATGAGCCTCCTTTGAATCAAAAGAATTCAATATTATTAAAGTGATAAAAGTGTTATTTTGTAAGCTGATTGAAAAAAGGAAAGGCGGGATATCCATGAAATATAACTTTGA
>JAUZPT010000362.1 GCA_030705745.1 Bacillota bacterium
CAGCTTTTCAAAATCTTTATCACTTCTTACCATTTCTTTATACTTAGGATTAAGTTTAACTGCTTATTTTAAATTTATAAGAGCCTCATTTTTTTGTTCATCAAAGAATAAGCACATGCGTAAAAACATAGCAAAAATCGTTAAGAAAAAGCCAAAGGTATGATTAGAAGATAAGGAGTATGACAATGGGAGAAATAACAATCCACGAATTTGATTTTGCCCCTCATCAATGAATTTTTTACAGAGCTTGAACGACAGGGACCCGGCAGCCCCGAAGAAACCATCAAGGCGTTAGGTTTTATTGGAAATCTTTCAAACAAAACAAAAATTGCCGATTTAGGCTGCGGCACAGGCTTTCAAACAATGGTTCTGGCACAAAATACAGAAGCAACCATCACCGCCCTCGACCTTTACGCCGGCTCGATCGATAAACTTAACGCAACAGCCGGAAAACTTGGTTTGCAGCACAGGGTAAAAGGTATTGTCGGTTCAATGGATAATTTGCCGTTTCAGAATGACGAATTTGATCTTATATGGTCTGAGGGGGCTATTGCCAATATAGGTTTTGAAAAAGGCTTGAATCACTGGAAGGGCTTCCTCAAAAAAGATGGTTATATTGCCGTAACATATGAGTCATGGTTTACCGATGAACGCCCCGCTGAAATTGAGAAGTGGTGGTTGGACGCAGTTCCTGAAATTGGCACAATAGGGTATAATATTTCCATCATGCAAAAAACAGGTTATATTCCTGTTGCCGCATTTACGCTGCCTGAAAATTGTTGGATAGACAATTATTTTATTCCGCAAAAAGCAAGGCAAGAGGAATTCTTGAAAAAACATGCGGGAAATAAAACTGTTGAGGATATGATTGCATTTATGAGGCGTGAGGCAGACTTATATTCAAAATACAAACAGTATTATGGATATGTATTTTATATTGGGAAAAAGATGTAAAATAATAATGGTTTACGCTAGAGCTAGAGGACATTGAACATGTTCATAACCCACAGCTGTGCTTTTTTCTCTTTCCTAATCGAATAATCCTTCTAATGAAGAATATTAATGTGCCAAATATGATTATCAGAAAAGCAGGTAAAAAAGTAATCGGCAACGGCTGTACAGTCACTGTATGATAATTTATATAAAAGAAAGACGTTAACATCTCAACTTTCATGAGTATAAGCAAATTTTTGGTACTTAGATACACTGCTTCTTTATTTTCATCTGTAATTTGAACGGGGACATTCCAAGCCTGTGGAAAAAAAGACACCGTAGTTATGATTGCATAGAGTAAAATACTTATAGCTGGTAAAAAAAGGATAACATTTTTATTCCCCCAGCTATCGATTTCACCCATTGCATTGTAATGCATAGGAACTTGTTGAGGAATTTGATTCCACTGGGTGTAAACAAAGACAATCATACCAACTAAAAGTAGAAGCCCTATTGTTTCCAAAGCAATTTGAAACTTAGTATACTTTAATTTCATAGAGAAACTCTCCTTAACAAGTGAAACACATTTTTCTTTACTTTTTGTTATCCTTTACAATAACATATCAAATGTCTCATTTTTGTATCATTCCAAACATTTGTGAAGTAGAAAACTGAATATTCTTCTTATACTCCATATCAGTAAATAGTGTATTTGCCATTTTTTCAGCAAGCCATATCGCTCCCGCATGTACCGTGACTGATCCTGAAGAAGCAACTGGTTCTCCATAAACTAGTCGAGAAATATCTGCCAGAGTATTACAATCATTCCTTGACTTGCACTTTTGTTGAAAAACATCGTTCTTCACTTGATGGAAATGCAGTGTCTGTTTATCGGATAACGCCACTGGAAATGACTACCAAAGAAAATTTAGTGGAGCATGGTAAACTATCTAATGAAAATGCAATGACTGCATGCTTTGGTTAGAGAAAAAAAGGAGATTTTGTGATTTTTTTCCAGAATCACTTTTCATCTTTTCCCGGTTCAATCAACTGAATCCACGGGAAATTCCCAATTATGATAAAAAAGCGCTAGCTTTTCTCATTCAACTGATCGCAATATATTGGCTTCTTCATTGCTGCTTTTCAGGGAGTTTGCACGGGTATTATTCTAACGGTCTTTTTATTCGGCAACGAATTCAAAGTTTGATATTCAAACCCTAAGGCAACAAAATCCCTGTCAAACCACTTTGGAACATGACTACAAGTGAACTCCAGTCTGTTGAACCCTCCTTTTTCCAGAAATTGAGTCAAAATTATTTTTGAAGTCAATTGCGGATTCTTCACAAGGATTTCCTCCATATTTAGATAGAAGTAACCTTCATTTATACCAGGTTCCAAGAATTGCATAATATCAAATTTAAGGGCTTCTTCTTGCCGCTTCTTAAGTACTTTAAGAATTTTTTCAGTGAATGAATCAAGAATATTCAAAGTGCTATTTTCCACAAGGACGATTTCAAACCCCGCCGTTTCAAAAATTCCGGGTGCTATCCCTGGGATTTCACTTGCAATTAATATTTTTACATCACCAAGCTGCTTTATAGTGTCCAATACAGTCCTGCGTACTGTGGCAATATCCTTTGCATTACTAACTTCATTTTCAAAACGGTTCAAAATTCTCCATTTCTCGCCATTTTTTTCATATATTGCAATAAATCCCTGTTCAAATATTGAACTTGTTCTTTGATCATCATTTTCTACAATAGCAATTTTCAAAATACACTCTTTTTTTGCATTACATTCCATAATAACTCCAGCCTGTAATTAAAAAGTTTTAATGTAGGAATTATTGGCCAGATTTGAATAAGCTTTGCGAAATTAAATCCCATATGACTTACAATACTTGATTACTCAGAGTTTTCGTGAATTGAAAACGCCTTACCATACATTCTTACCATACATTCAATAACCATTCTCTATCCTTCTTGTATTCCATGTCGGTAAACAGTGTGTTAGCCATCTGCTCGGCGAGCCATATTGCTCCTTCATATCCGACGACAGGATGACGATACAATCCTGCGCGATCGAAGGTTGGAAAACCCACACGCACCATTGGAATATTGTTGTCGATAGCAGTCCACCGACCTTTAGAATGACCAAGGATTAGGTCAAGTTCTACTTCTTTGTTTTTGATTCTCCTTTCCAGTTCCCACAGGTCTGCATTCATAATTATTTCCATATCAAAGTCGACTTTTTCCTTAAACGCCCTGATACGAGGGTCTTTCTGATAGGTCTGGTTATCATCGCCAAGAAGAAGAACGACTGGCTTCATCTCCAGATCCAGACAGAATTCAGCAAGACCGATGACAAGATCTGGGTTTCCATAGATTGCAACCCTCTTGTCAGCTAAAAACATGTGTGCAAGATCGGTCAGCGCATCTATGGCAATTCCCCGCTCGCGAACGAGTGATTCGGGAATTGGTTTTCCAGTAATTGTTTTTACGTTTTGCAGGAAGGTATCCGTGTTGCGGATGCCTATCGGAGTGGGACCTATGATTGCTGGAACATCAAATTTTCTTTTCAAAAATTCGGCAGCTTTTCCACCCTCATACCTGTTCAGTGCAATCGTTCCCAGAG
>JAUZPT010000363.1 GCA_030705745.1 Bacillota bacterium
ATATGGCCACCACGACTTAAAATTTACAGGCCTCCGAGTCCCTTTTACGCGACGTAGACATGGCCAGCGAAATGATGGAGTTCACCAAGACCAACATCCTCGTGCAGGCTGCACAGGCAATGCTTGCACAGGCTAACTCCCAGCCGCAGGGTGTATTGCAGCTTCTTAAATAATAGTAAAAAAATTGCTTAGCAGAACAGTCTATGCCAAAGTGTTACAAATTAACCTTTGGCATAGACAAAGCTAAGAAGCGCAGCATTTTTGGGTAATTTCCGCATTTTATTTAAATGGGTCGTAGCAAAATTAACGAATGTAAAATGAGTGAGAAATTATGAGATTTGTACCAGCAGCATGTTTGAAATCCGGTATGATATTAGGCCAGGATTTGTATGGCAGTAAAAATGAATTGCTCCTTTCCGAAGGTCAGGTTCTTACGGATTCCGAAGTGGCAAGAATCTGTGGCCTGAAGTATCAAGGGGCCTATATTATTGACGTCTATTCACAGGATATATCATCGCATGGATTAATCAGCTCGAACCTGAAAAACAACACGGTACGGGCGATAAAAGAGGTTTTCAATCAGGTTAAAAGTGACGATACGACAGGTCCCCTTCCGTCTATTAGCGGAATAAAGTTTTTGATTAATGATATTGTCGATGAAATCACAACGAACCAGAATGCATCCGTAAACATGCTTGACCTAAAGGTTTTTGACGATTATACCTATTATCACTGCGTTAATGTTGCAGCTTTATCCATTGTTGTTGGTGCGGCATCCGGTTTGACAAAAACGGATTTATACCAGCTGGGGCTGGGATCTTTGCTTCATGATATCGGCAAGGTTTTTGTCCCCAAAGGGTTACTGGAGAAAAAAGGTAAGCTTACTGAAGATGAGTTTCAGGAAATTCAGAAGCACAGCCTATACGGAAGCGAGTATTTGAGAAACAAATGGGAAATACCAATTGAATCCAATCTTGTGGTTCTCTCCCATCATGAAAAATATGACGGGACGGGCTATCCGTATAAACTGAGCAAAGATAAAATTTCTACATTTGGAAAAATAGCTGCCGTTGCGGATGTTTATGACGCACTTACCTCTGACCGTCCCTATCGAAAGGCTATGCCACCGTCCGAGGCTATGGAATATGTAATGGGCGGTTCCGGTACACTTTTTGATCCAAGGGTTGTTTCCATGTTTACAAGAAAAGTAGCGCCTTATCCAATTGGTACATGCGTAACATTAAGCAACGGGCTTACAGGTATCGTTGTAGAGAATTATGTTAATTGTGGTATGCGTCCGAAGGTTCGCATCATTTCCGATCCGCACCGCAATGAAATATATGATTTGTATAACGATTTTAGCTTGTTGAACGTGACCATCACTGCAATTGCAGAAATATAAATTATAGTATCGATTACACTAAACAATCTTTATAAGGAGCGTGTTTTAATTGATTAAGGTTATGGTAGTTGATGACGCAGCTTTTATGAGGTTAGCGATTAAAAAAGTCCTAGAGAAAAACGGCTTTGAAGTTGTCGGAGAGGCGGAAAACGGCGCGGTAAGTGTTGTGAAATACAAGGAATGCAACCCTGATATCGTGACGATGGATATTACAATGCCCGACATGACAGGAATTGAGGCATTAAAACAAATCCGTTCTTTTGATCCAAAAGCTAAAATTGTCATGGTATCGGCCATGGGCCAGGAGTCTATGGTCAAAGAAGCTATCATGAACGGGGCAAAGTCTTTTATCGTAAAGCCCTATAAAGAAGAACATATCACACAGACACTTTTAAAAATCGCGTCAGGAAATTGATTACTGTTAAAGGAGAGAATCACCTTGTCAGATCAATATACAAACGACCCACTTCTCGAAATGTTCTTATATGAAACAACTCAGAATCTTGAGCAGTTAGAGCAAATTATCATGAGCAGCGAAAAGATGAGTCAGTTTTCTCCAGAGTCCATTAATGAAATCTTTCGCATCATGCATACCATTAAGGGTTCTGCTGCCATGATGGAGTTTGCCAATATTTCAACTCTTGCACACAAGGTAGAAGATATGTTCTTTTACATAAGAGAAAACAATCTTCAAAAATATGATTGTTCTGCCATATCTGATTTAATCCTTTCAAGTGTGGATTTTTTCAACGAACAGCTTGAAAACATTAAGGATGGTAACGGTTCTTCCGAAGAGGCAACCGATCTCACTGAAAAAATAGCGGATGTTCTTGATACATTAAAGCAGGAAAATTCAGATGAAGCACCTGGGGCAAAAGGGGCTAAAAAATCCAAAAAAGCGTCTAAAGCAGCACCCGGCGGTGCGGTCGCTTCGGATGCCAACCGTTTTCAGGTGAAATTCTTTTTTGAAGACGATTGTCAAATGGAAAATATCAGAGCGTTCAGCCTGATTTATCAACTGAATGAAATAGCCGATGAGGTTACCGCTATACCGGATGATACGGTAGAAAGCGAAGCTGCCTGCCAAATGATACGGGCAAGAGGCTTAATCCTCAGTATCACCACCAATAAATCCTATGAGGACATAAAACAATTTTTTGATAACACTGTCCTGATGAAGAAATACAGCCTTTCATCAGAGGATGCATCTAAGCCGGAACTCGAAAAAGCGACGGAGCAAGTAGCAGAAATCGCTCAAAGTGCGGCAAAAGAGACAGCAGATACGCAGAATGGGCCCAAGGATCATAATGCACCTGTTGTGCAGAGCATTATCAGCGTAAATGTTGACAAGGTTGACACGCTGATGGATTTAATCGGCGAACTTGTTATTGCTGAATCCATGGTTACACAAAACCCTGATTTAGCTGATCTGCCGCTGGAAAACTTTAAAAACGCTTCGCGTCAGCTTCATAAAATTACAAATGACTTGCAGGATTTGGCCATGTCCATTCGGCTTGTGCCCTTGAAGCCGACCTTCCAGAAGATGAGCCGTATTGTTCGTGATATGAGCAAAAAGCTTGACAAAAACGTACAGCTTAAAATGGTCGGTGATGATACCGAAGTGGATAAAAATATCATCGATCATATTTCTGACCCCTTAATGCATCTGGTCAGGAATTCACTTGACCACGGCATCGAAAGTGCAGAGGAAAGAAAGGCATCGGGTAAGCCGGTTGTTGCTTCAGTTACCTTAGAGGCCAAAAACGACGGGGGCGAAGTTGTCGTAGCCGTTACGGATGACGGAAAAGGCCTTAATAAGGAAAAGATTCTTAAACGTGCCAGAGAAAATAATCTTCTTACAAAGCCTGAATCAGAATTGACAGATAAAGAAATTTACTCCATGATTTTCCTGCCCGGGTTTTCTACGAATGACAACGTAACAGAGTTTTCCGGCAGAGGCGTGGGCATGGACGTTGTTCTCAAAAATATTGAGGCGGTAAACGGACGGGTTTCCGTTGACAGCATGCCCGGTATCGGAACAAGAACTACCATCCGATTCCCGCTTACGCTGTCCATCATTGAAGGTATGAGCATCCGTGTCGGCAGCGCAAAGTATGCTGTGCCGATTACCTCCATCCGTGAGTCATTTAAACCGCAGGA
>JAUZPT010000364.1 GCA_030705745.1 Bacillota bacterium
AATTCTTCCTTTTTCAAACGCATCATTTTTTATTTATCAAAACAAAAAATCCTGAAAATATTTGAAAGCTTTTTCGTATGAACCATTTTTATGAAACTATCCTACCGGCAGCCACTGCGCCTTCATTCGCAGGTTTATTTTTTCGAATAAAGAAAGCTAAAATAAAGGCTGCTACTGATAGGTAGGTTGCAATCATAAATGCATCGTTAATGCCCATTACCGTGCCTTGCTTAATCGCCAAGGCCATGTGAAACTTATCGGTTGGCAATATATGATGCTGGATCATGATGTTTTTAACATGTGTTTTCCCGTTATTGGTCATGATCGAAACAAAGAAGGCCATGCCCACTGCGCCGGCAACCATCCTGAACGTGTTCACCATTGCTGTGCCAAATTTATTTAAGCTGAGACCCAAATCATTGAGGCCGGCTGTAAAGATTGGCATCATCAGGATGGCAAATCCAAACATCCGGACCGTATAAACCATTAAAACGTAGGAAAAGTGTGTATCGGTTTGAAGCCTTGTCAGGGCATAGCTGGTAAGAATCGTTATCGCCAAACCGGTGACCGCCAGCCATTTTGCTCCATATTTATCAAAGAGCTTTCCTGTTATGGGGGACATAATTCCCATGACCACGCCACCAGGTAAGAGCATGAATCCTGCTTCGAGAGGGCTGAAGCCATGAATATTTTGCATATAGATGGGCATTAGAATCATCCCTGAGAACATGGCCATTGTCACAATGACGTTAATAATGGTTGTTAACGTAAACATCCGATATTTGAAAATCCTAAATTCCAAAATGGGATGATTGACCGTCAGCTGACGCCAAACAAAAAGGATCAGACTTAGCCCGCCAACAATAAACACGGTAACGACCTCCGGGTCAGCCCAGCCTTTCGTTCCTCCTGTCGCAAAACCATAAAGTAACCCGCCAAATCCAATCGTTGATAAAATAACGCCGAGGACATCAAGCTTAGGTCGGCTCGTTTCTGTCACATTTTTAACGAGGAAAATGGCAACAACAAAATCAATAAGGGCAACGGGGGTAATGATGTAAAACATCATATGCCATGAATATTTCTCAATGATCCACCCGGCCAATGTCGGACCGATAGCTGGAGCAAAGTTCATCGCCACACCAAAGATTCCCATGGCAAATCCGCGTCGCTCCCGCGGGAATATCGTAAAAATTACATTTGTAATTAATGGAAAAAGGATTCCAGCACCGATCGCTTGTACAACCCTGCCAACCAGAATTACAGTGAAGGTAGGTGCTATCGCACAAATAAAGGTTCCAACCGCAAATATCCCCATCGAAAATAAGAATAACTGCCGTGTCGTAAATCTTTGCATTAAAAATGCCGTAACCGGGATAATGATCCCGTTTGTTAACATGAAGATGGTACTCAACCAGTTGGCAGTAGCTGCCGTAATTTGGAAGGAACTCATGATTTGGGGTAAGGCCACATTAATGACAGTTTGATTTAAAAATGCTATAAAAGCACCCGCAAGCAAAACTGCAAATAGTGGTGTTGTCCGGAGCGGTTGACTCGATTCTTTTGCTTTGTCCAAGTAAAAATTCCTCCAAAAAATATTTTTTTTATGATGAATAGTAATAAGGTAAAACCCTTCAACCCTACACTTTTTCGTTACAATGTGAAAAAAAGAATCTTGAAAATTAAATATGATTGCAGGTAACTGCGATAGTACGAAATTTTGACATTGGATTTTTCCAACGTCTCCTATTATATATTGAGTTCATAGTAGTTTGTCAAACTAGTTGCATTCTACAAATACTATCAGAATCTTTAAGATTCTTTCACTATCGTTGAGGATTTTTAATGGGGTTCAGTTCGTTTTTCTTTTAAAATTGCTGCGGAAAGTCTTTTTGACGTTTAAATGTGGATAAGCTAAAATTAAAATAGTCAGAAAAGAAAGAAAATTAAATATGATACACAAAGTATAGGATACTATATTTTTATTATGTAAACTAATATAAAAAAAGGAGAAAACGATGAATAATAAAATACTAGTTGAAAAAGAAGCTGGCGTTACCGTTATCACCATTAACCGTCCTGAGAAGCATAACTGCATAGACGGTGAAACAGCACAGCTTCTTTATGAAGCATGGTCAGCATTCCGAGATGACAAGGATGCGAGGGTTGCTATTTTAACAGGCAATGGTTCTTCATTCAGTTCAGGTGCGGATTTACATGATTTAGACTCTTTAAGACCTGAAGATCAATATGATTCTCAATTTGTTTTTGATGGAAAAGGCTATTTAGGGTTTACGAGAATGACAGATATATTTAAGCCGACAATCGCAGCTGTCAATGGATTTTGTTTTGCAGGCGGGCTGGAAATGGCGGCATGGTGTGATATCAGGATTGCCTCTTCCAATGCGGAATTCGGCTGTCTGGAAAGGCGCTGGAATGTACCGCTGGTCGATGGAGGCACCCAGCGAATTCCAAGAATCGTGGGATGGGGGAGAGGGATGGATTTGATTTTGACCGGAAGAAAAATCGATGCTCAAACAGCGTTGGATTGGGGACTTGTAACCGAGGTTACAGAGCCAAAGAATCTTCTTGAAAGAGCAAAGGAATTGGCTTCCATCATGGCCTCCTATCCTCAAGGTTCTCTCCGTACAGATAAGCAAGCCGCAGTAAGGGGTTGGGGACTTCCTCTAGAGGAAGCATTGCGGATCGAATGCCAGCTTGGTATGCCGCATACAAATAATGAGGAAACGCTGGAGGGATTAAGAAATTTTAAGAACCGGAAAAAATAATATTGAAAGGGGTTACAAAATGATTGCTGCAGAATTGATAAAAAGGGGAGCAAAGTATTATCCGAACGAAACTGCTGTAATTTTTCAAGATCAAAAGTTAACCTTCATGGAAGTCCATAAAAATTCGAATCGGCTGGCAAATGCTCTGTTTCATTTGGGACTGGAAAAAGGGGACAGGATCTCTTTCTTGCTGGCGAATTCGGTTCATAGTGTAGAAATCGACTTCGCCATGCTTAAATCGGGTTTTGTAAGGGTTCCGCTAAATACGAGACTATCTGCAGAAGAACAGTTCCATATGATCACTGAAACGGATTCAAAAGCGATCATTTTTACGGAGGAATTTGCTGACCGGGTTGCTGAATTAAGGCCCAGGCTTTCTGACGTATCCCTATTCTGTCAGATCGACGGTTCAGCTACATATGACTGGATCATTCCTATATATAAGGAAATGCGAACAGCATCAGACGAAGATCCTCATGTTCTGTTAACGGAAGAAGATTATGCTACTTTGCAATACACCTCAGGAACGACCGGCAAGCTTAAAGCGGCTATACACACCCAAGGCACATGGGCAGCGATGGCCACAAATATTTTGTCCACATTGCCTATTCAAAAAGGGGATATTATGATGCATGCCGCTCCCTTGACGCATGCCACCGGAATTCTGGTACTGCCTCACTGGATTAAAGGAGCCGCAAATGCTATCCTGCCGAATTTCCAGCCTCAAGAATTCCTTCAAGCGACCGAGACGATTAAACCTACAACAATTAA
>JAUZPT010000365.1 GCA_030705745.1 Bacillota bacterium
TAGCCGTCATGATGTTGGAGGCCAGTCTTTTGCTCTGCGTGAAAATTGTCGTGAGGAATTTGCAGGAATGCTAGGAGTAGATAAAAGAGGAATTTTTTTCACTAGTGGGGGTTCTGAAAGTAATTTTTTAGCGATTGAAGCCCTTCTATCGCCTGGAAAAGAAAAAGGAAATCACATCATCACAGGTGTAGCTGAGCACTCCTCTATCCACAGCTCCTTAAAGCGACTAGAATCTGAAGGATATACCATTACTTATCTTTCTTTACAAAGCGATGGGCTTTTATCGATTAATGAACTTATTCAATCTATTAGACCAGACACTGCATTAATTGCTATTCAGCACATTAATTCAGAAATTGGAACGATTCAGCCGATTGATGCAATCGCAAAAATTTGCAAAGAAAATAATATTTACTTTCATAGTGACTTTGTTCAATCATTTGGAAAGATTGAACATAAGCATTTAAACGTACACCTAGACAGTTTCTCGTTTTCTGGACATAAAATATATGGACCTAAGGGGGTTGGAGGTGTTTATATTAATCCGAGCATTCGCTGGAAACCTTTTCTACCCGGAAGTTCACATGAAAAAGGGCTGCGCCCTGGTACGCTAAATGTTCCTGGCATAGCTGCCATGACAGTTGCTGCACAAAAAGCTACTGAGGAATTATCCGTTAATATAATAAAGTATAGGGAGTGTCGAGACCTATTTTTAAAATCTATACAGCCTATCAAACAATGGAGTATAATTCATGAGGCACCTGTAGAATTTCAGTATCCAGGCATAATCGGTTTGAGGATTTTAGGTATTGAAGGACAATTGCTCATGCTTGAGCTAAACAGGCTAGGGTATGCGATTTCCACTGGAAGTGCCTGCCAGTCAGGGATGCAATCCCCATCAAAAACAATGATCGCACTTGGTTTGGAAGGAAAAGACGCAAAAGAATTTTTCCGAATATCGTTCGGCCAAAACACAGATATGGAAGATGTGAAAAAACTGGGAGATAGTATAGTAAATCTGGTTCGTTCAATAAAATAATAGTAATGGTATTATATTCTGTTAAAAAAATATGTTAAAGTAAAGAAGGAACAGCACGAATACAGGAGTGTATTAAATGAAAGATCAAAAAAAACTACTTGGGGAAGATCGAAGAATCATGCTTCTGGACATGCTTAGAAAAAGCAATTCCCCCCTCACCGGCAGTGAACTTGCAGCACACGCGAATGTCAGTAGGCAGGTCATTGTAGGAGACATTACCCTCCTAAAGGCGAAGAACGAGCCAATTATCGCAACAAGTCAGGGCTATATTTATCTAAAGGAAAGAAATTCAGAGCAATTATTTGAAAGAACAATCGCATGCAGCCATACTCCAGAAGATACAGAATCAGAGCTTTGTCTGCTAGTTGATCATGGTGTAACCGTTAAGGATGTGAAAATTGAACATCCTGTATACGGCGATTTAACAGCCTCTATCATGGTCTCAAGCCGCCATGAAGTTCTGCAATTCATAGAAAAATTGAAAAGCTCTAATGCATCATTGCTTTCAGCACTTACTGACGGCATCCATCTCCATACGATAACAGCTTCTTCAGAGGAAGCTCTCGATCATGCTGAACTAGCTTTATTGAAAGCTGGATATCTGATTCAGTAAAGAAAATTATGCAATTAATCTAGGGAAGAAAAATGTTTTACGCTTCCTTTTCTTTTAACTAAAAAAGACCCAAAAGGGTCTTTTTTAGTTAATCACGTTTTTCCAAGGAACAACAACAAGATAGCAAGCAACTAAGCGCCTGTTCCAAGCACCTCTATTTTTTCGACGAATTCCAGACGTTTTAAATTTGTGAGCAATTCATTAATGTCCATTGTTATTCCTGAAGTATTTAAGGAAATTGTGACATTGGCTCTTCCTTGCATCGGAATCGTTTGGTGGATGGTCAAAATGTTACATCCCGAAGACGCAACAACACCGAGCAAACGGGAAAGGGTGCCAGAACGATCTTCCAAATAAAAGAATAAGGTAATTAGTCGCTCTTTTGTAACAGTTGAAAAAGGAAAAACGGTATCTTTATATTTATAAAAAGCACTCCTGCTTAAGTCAACCTTTTGTACGGCTTCCCACACAGAACCAGCTTTTCCCCTTTCAATCAGTTCCTTCGCTTCAAGCGTTTTTTGCATCGCCTCTGGAAGTACATCTTCCCGGACCAAAAAAAATTTCTTTTCGAATTTATCTTTTTCCATTATTCTCACCTCAATAGCCAGGGGTGCTATTCGATAAATTCAAATTCAAATTCCAGTAATCTTACAATGTCGCCGTCTTTAGCTCCACGTTCCCTTAACGCATCGTCAACACCCATGCCTCGCAATTGGCGTGCAAATCGGCGGACAGATTCGTCACGAGAAAAATCGGTCATTTTAAAGAGTTTTTCAATTTTCTCACCGGATACTACAAATGAACCGCTTGGATCACGGCTAATTTTAAATGCTTCCGGCTCTGCTTCATGCTTGTACACAACACGATGGATGCCAGTCGCCTCTTCTTCCTCATGTTCCAGAGGGAATTCTGGCGTTTCCTCAATTTTGTCGGCAACTGCAAACAGCAATTCTCTCAATCCTTGATTGGTAACCGCTGAAATTGGAAAAACAGGAACATCTTCAGCTAATTTCTCTTTAAAAGCAATTAAATTCTCTTCAGCTTCAGGCATGTCCATTTTATTAGCAACAATCAACTGAGGACGCTCTGTCAAGCGCAAATTATATTCCTTCAATTCTTTATTGATAGTCAAATAATCCTCATACGGATCACGGCCTTCTGTCGCAGCCATATCGATGACATGGACAATGACCCGAGTACGTTCAATATGGCGAAGGAACTGATGTCCAAGTCCTACACCCTCGTGTGCACCTTCGATCAGTCCAGGCAAATCAGCCATAACGAAGCTTCTTCCATCACCTGTTTCAACCATTCCCAAGTTCGGTACAATTGTTGTAAAATGATACTCGGCAATTTTTGGTTTTGCTGATGATACGATCGATAGCAGTGTAGATTTACCTACGCTAGGGAAACCAACTAGCCCTACATCTGCAAGAAGCTTTAACTCGAGGATGACATCCCGTTCTTGTCCTGGTTCACCATTTTCCGATAATTCAGGCGCAGGATTTGCCGGGGTCGCGAAACGGCTATTTCCGCGTCCACCGCGCCCACCACGGGCTATGACTGCACGCTGTCCATGTTCAACGAGATCCGCAATGACTTCTTTCGTTTTTTCATCCATGACAACGGTGCCTGGAGGTACTTTAACAATCATGTCTTTGGAATTTCTGCCATGCTGATTTTTGGACATGCCGTGTTCACCACGTGGTGCTTTAAAATGGCGCTGATAGCGGAAATCCATCAAGGTACGGAGGCCTTCTTCCACTTCAAAAATGACATCGGCACCATTGCCTCCGTCACCGCCTGCTGGACCGCCCTTAGGAATATATTTTTCCTTACGGAAAGCGACCATACCATTACCGCCGTCTCCGCCTTTTACATATATCTTGACTTGATCGACAAA
>JAUZPT010000366.1 GCA_030705745.1 Bacillota bacterium
GTTTGGGTTATTGCTATTTAACTTGATTGTTATGGTCGGTCCCTTTTTTGGGTTGTTGGGCGGTTTGGTCGGGCTTTATGCTGCCACGGCAGGGCTTTTATTATCGCCATTTGCACTTCTGTTTGGAATAGGTTTTTTGGGAATGGAAGCAGGGGGCACCGAATCGATTTTTGTCATGATGGCTACTATTGGATTGGGCCTGATGCTTGCTGTTGGTGTGTATTATTTAACTAAAGGGTTTTACTTTTTAACATCAAGATATATTGGTTTTAATGTCCGGTTGATAAGGGGGAAAGCTTAGTGAAGAAATTATTTTGGTCGGGACTTATCCTTTTTATGATTGGAATCATTGGAACTGTAGCAACGGGAGGCACATATTTTTGGAAATCGAATACAGCTGCTGCCTCCAATTCAAGTGAGACAAAGGTACTTTTAAAAGAAGCGAAATCGGTTGGTGTCGATTTGAATCTTGGAGTGGGAAATTTAAATGTAAGTGGAACAACAGGTCAGTTGATGGAAGGTAATTTCGTTTATTCCGAAAAATACCAAAAGCCTGAAGTTAATTATAGTGTGCAGGATGAAAGAGGAAAATTGGTTGTTAACCAGAAGTCCCAAACGTCCCTGGGGTTTAATAACAGCGATTATCGCTGGGATTTAAAGCTGAACGATCAAATCCCTATCGATTTAAACGTTTCATCAGGTGCGGCTAAAAGCAAATTGATTTTAACTGGGATGAATTTACATTCGGTTACAATAAGCGCCGGCGTTGGAGATAGTACGATTGATTTAAGCGGCACTGGGAAGCAAAGTTATAATGTGAAAATAAAAGCTGGAATTGGCAAAGTACAATTAATTCTACCAAAAGATGTTGGTGTGAAGGTGGATGTGTCAAAAGGAATCGGAAAAGTAAATGGTGACGGATTCCGCATGGACGGCTCAAGTTATGTGAACGATCAATACGGAAAAGCGAAAGTAACGGTAGGAGTTTCATTGGATCTCGGAATCGGGGATGTGGAATTGATGAGCCAATAAAAAGTAAATAAGTGATTGGTACCTGAGCCAGACTATCGTCTGGCTTTTTGGCATGACACAGACTCGGTTCGGAACTCTTTCCATAGGTGTTTTATAAAGCTAATAAATTAAGAAGGAAAAAAATAATTAGTCCCATTGATTAACACATTTATCACAAGTTTTATAAGATATGGTGAAACATTTAGTGGGATTTTGGAGATCATTTTATGGGGGAGAAAACAATGTCATTTTTCAATTTGTTTACTAACAAATGCTCGATTTGCAAAAGAAAAATAAAGCCACTTCGCAAATATATAGATGATAAAGGCAAGGGAATTAAAGTTTGTTTACATTGCACGCACTATGCAGAACGGAGAGCATATAGGGTGATAAAGTAAATCACAATAACTATTAAGTGCTTCACAGATGGCTTGGAGGAAAACTCCGGGCCATTTTTAAATGTCCGTATAAATATGAATTTATGTTTTAAACGCATGAAGTAAAGCCTTTTCATTCTCTTTAAATACGAACATTTTTTAATTTTGACAAATAATTATACGTATATTATACTCATAATTGTGTTTTGAAAGCGGGAACTTCGATGAAATGGATGAACTTATCCTTTTTTAGGTAAACTATTTTTGGGAAGGTCTTTAAGCCTTTAATAAAGCAAACAACATGATTAACCACGCTTTTGTTTAGAAAAATCCCAATTTTCGTGTTAAGGAGTATGACTGATGGATAATGTATTTGATTACGAGGATATTCAACTAATTCCAGCAAAATCTATTGTAAATAGTCGATCTGAGTGTGATACAACAGTTACCTTTGGCGGACATACATTTAAGCTGCCTGTCGTGCCTGCAAATATGCAGACGATTATAGATGAAAAAATCTCCATTTACTTGGCGGAAAATAATTATTTCTACATTATGCACCGATTTCAGCCAGAGAAGCGGCTATCATTTGTTAAAGATATGAAATCACGTGGTTTATATGCTTCGATTAGTGTTGGAGTCAAAGAAGAAGAATATGGATTCATATTACAATTAGCAGAAGAAAGCCTTTCTCCTGAATACATTACGATCGATATCGCCCACGGACATTCGAATGCAGTGATCAACATGATAAAACATATCAAGAAACATCTGCCTGCAAGCTTTGTCATTGCTGGAAATGTCGGAACTCCCGAAGCAGTACGGGAATTGGAAAATGCAGGAGCGGATGCTACAAAAGTGGGCATTGGACCGGGCAAAGTATGTATCACGAAAATTAAAACCGGATTTGGAACGGGCGGTTGGCAATTAGCCGCATTGCGTTGGTGTGCAAAGGCAGCAAGCAAGCCAATCATTGCAGACGGGGGCATCCGAACACACGGTGATATAGCCAAATCAGTAAGATTTGGTGCAGCGATGGTTATGATAGGATCATTATTTGCCGGACATGAAGAATCGCCAGGAGAAACAACTGAAAAAGACGGAAAGCTCTATAAAGAATACTTTGGTTCAGCTTCCGAGTTTCAAAAAGGTGAAAAGAGAAATGTTGAAGGCAAAAAAATGTATGTAGAGTACAAAGGTTCTTTAAACGATACCTTAATAGAAATGGAGCAAGATCTTCAATCCTCTATTTCATATGCTGGAGGAAATAAGCTGTCAGCTATCCGTAATGTAGATTATGTCATCGTTAAGAATTCCATTTTTAATGGTGATAAGGTCTATTAAAAGTTGTAGCATCATTGTGTATTTAAGAAATTTTATATTCTATACCTTCAAAAGTGAGCAAAATCCTTTAGGGATTGCTCACCTTTTTGTTTGCTAGAAAATATTAAAATTCAACATTGTCGATAAATCGAAACAAGTTTATAATAATCTAGCTCCAGCGCTTGTCTAGGCAAACCAGGGCGCTTGCGCTTTTTTTGGGGAAAACGCCAATGTATTTTCATTAACAAAAAATGTAAAAAATAGATTTGAAATAAAGGTTGAATCTATAATCTACAAAAGATTGAGAAAGGAGTATCGAAAATGAATGTAAAAAGAATTTTTGGGTTTATAACGGGTTACTTGATGGCAGGTTTATTTTTTCATAGCATCAATGCATACGCGATGGGGATAAAACTGGACACTACATGGGAGCGACTAGGCGCTGTTGGATCTGGATTCATTATGCTTCTAATTTTTATGGCGATTTTTAAAGTGTTTTTTTCACCTTCCTTTTTTCATGGGTTTTTGGTCGCTACCGGTCTTTTTCTTAGCTTTGATATTGTCGTATTTCACTGGATTTTCCATTTGCATCGAATAACAAATGGGCCTGAAGCAAATTGGCTTGAACCGATTCTCGTTCTATTTGGGTCAGTATTATTAATTTATGGTGTGAAAAAAGAACGAAAAACGATTACCTCTAATAATCCTATAACTATGAAGGGGAATATGCATAAAAATGTATAAAAAGCACATTTACATGCAACTTTAATAGGAAGCTTGGTTTATTATTAATAATTTAACACACTTTATACTAGGTAAAAACCTTATTTACTCACAGTGAATA
>JAUZPT010000367.1 GCA_030705745.1 Bacillota bacterium
ATAAATAGAATATAAATGGAATTGAATAACTGATCCCTAATTCCACCGCCAGCCCGAATGTTACTTGAAGGTGTCGTTAAAAAGTCGAGTGAAACGAATCTTAGACCGTTAAATAAAATATAAGAAAAAAGACCAAATAAAATCGAGATGATAATTATAGCAATCGCGATAAATACTCCGGTGGCAATTCTGTCAGCCGTTTTGCTGTTCATTATATTTTCCTCCTAGCAGAAAGATAGCGGATGAGTAATATAAATCCGAACGACATCACTAACAGGATTAATCCCATTGACCAAAGGGTATTATTTTCGACACTGCCATAGGTTGTATTTCCCATGTTCAGAGTAATGATCGTTGTCAATGTTGCAGAAGCATCTAGGATGCTTGATGGTAACGTACGAACATTACCGATTACCATCTGAACCGCCATCGCTTCCCCAAAAGCACGCGCCATTCCGAGTACAATAGCCGTTAATAATGTAGGCATCGCAGCAGGAATCAGAACTTTCCGAATCGTCTGCCAGCGGGTTGCCCCTAATGCGAACGAGCCTTCTTTTAGTGTTTTCGGAATGGAACTCATTGCGTCTGTTGCAATGGTTGTTATTGTAGGCAAGATCATGATTGCAAGTACAATCGTACCTGAAAGTAAGCTAAAACCAAGTCCTCCTACATGGTCCCTGATAAAAGGAACAAGTACTGTAAGCCCAATGAAGCCATAAACAACAGATGGAATTCCAACAAGCAGTTCAACAACTGGCTGTAGAATCTTCCTTCCCCATGAAGGAGCAATCTCAGTCATAAAGATGGCTCCTCCAATTCCAAGTGGCGCAGCAACGAGTGCGGAAAGCATTGTTACGGCAAACGAGCCAAAGATAAAGGGAAGAGCACCATATAGCGGATGACCAGCATTGGAAGGATCCCATTTTTTGCTGGTTAAGAATTCAATAAGACTTACACCGTTAGTTATAAAAGATTGCAATCCTTTTGTACCTATAAAAATAGTTATTGCGAGCGTTGCCGAAATCATGATAACAGCACATAATGTCACCAATATTTTTCCGCGTATTTCCCCATTCATCCAATTTTTTTCAGATTTCATCAATCTGTCTTTTGCAGGAACCGTTTTTTCCATATTAAATATTACACCCCTAAATACGTCATAAGAGGGTAAATGCCCGGGAGCACTTACCCTTTTTATTGTACCAATCAGCTTACAGTTATTTTTTTGTCACATTACCTTGGGCATCACGTACAACTGTCATTTTAGTAGCAGCAATATAGCCTTGTTGTTTTAACAAGTTGTTTTGAACATCGTCACTCATCATATAATCAATGAACGCCTTTGCTAACGCGTTAGGCTGACCTTTAGTGTAAGAATGCTCATAAGCCCATACAGGGAATTTATTGTTAATAACATTTTCTTCCTTCGGTTCTACACCATCAATTGATAATGGAGTAACAAGGTTATCAGTGAAGTATGAGAAAGCAAGATAGCCGATTGCTCCAGGTGTTTCATTGATGATTTTTTTTACTGTGTTTGAAGAATCTTCAGTAATTCCCTCAGCCGGTGTTGCCCCATCAAGTGCTAATTTATCGAATACCGCACGAGTACCTGAAGAATCAGGACGGTTTACAAGGACGATTTTTTGGTTTGGTCCGCCAAGGTCTTTCCAGTTTGTAATTTTCCCAGTGAATACTTTAATCAAATCTGCTTTTTTGATGTCTTTAATACCTACTTTAGGATTAACAGCAGCTGTCATACCGACTACAGCAACTTTATGGTCAACTAGATCTTTAGCTTTATCCGGAATTTTTTCTTCTGCGAAAACGTCAGAGTTTCCGATTTGGACAGAACCTTCAGAAACCTGGGATAAACCAGTACCTGATCCGCCTGCATTAACTTGAATGTCTGCTTTTTTGTTTGTATTCATGAACTCTTCAGCAGCTGCTGCAACAAGTGGTTGCATCGCTGATGAACCAGAAACGATCAAAGAGCCTGATACTCCGTTTGGAGCGCTTGTATTATTATCTTTCTTATTGGATGCCCCACCGCATGCAGCTGCAAATACCATAAGTGCGGCCAGCATCATTAGTAGGCCTAATTTCTTAAAATTTTTCATTCGTTCAATTCCTCCTAAGAGATATGGTTGATTTGTCCTACATGTAATAGAATAACGTTTGTGTGTAAACGAAGTTTTAATGGATTGTAAAGCTTTTGTAAAGTTGTGCATAATACCTACAAATTCCGATTTACCTTCCCCCTCTTATTCATTTCCTATTTCAAGGTAAAAAAACCTTATGTATTTAGTATTTACTTAACCAATCCTAAAAAAACGAAAAAAATCTCCGTCAGCAGTATGACGGAGATTTCATTAAAGTTAATGCCCTATTTTGTTCGCTGCCGAACCACTGCTACTAGACGTTTGAGAAGGTGTTGATGCACCTGATTCCGCAGCCATTCTTTCTTTTTTCAGTGCGAAATATGCATCAAGTACACTTCGACCAATAATTTCGTTCGTGCTTCGCCCACTTGCTGACGAATACGCCCATGGCACCATTACGGCCATCGCCACTTCCGGATTATCGGCAGGTGCATATGCAACAATGCTTAAATTCATTACCTGAGGAGCCTCTTTATATTTTTTCCGGTCAGGACCGTCATAAAATGCTTGTGCAGTCCCAGTTTTTCCGGCTGGATTATAAGAAGCGTTACGGAAGTATGAATAGGCAGTTCCACCTTGTTCTTGCATTACCATCTTAAACCCTTTTTGAACTCGGTTGATCCATTCATCCTTCTCATCAATCCGATTTAATATCTTTGGTTCAATTTCTTGAATAACAGGACCCATTTGTTTATTATCCATAATCGGTTCACGGATTTCCTTGACAAGATGCGGCTGCACACGATAGCCACCGTTCGCAATTGTTGATACATACTGTGCGAGTTGCATTGGTGTATATGTGTCATACTGTCCAATTACGAGGTCTAGCAGCAATCCAGGTAGTCTGGTTGGACCAGGATACCCGGTCGTTTCATTTGGCAAATCAATCCCAGTTCTTACACCAAGCCCAAACTGGCTAAACGACTGCCTTACTGTATCAAAAGTCTTCATATTCAGATTAAGCGGCTGGTTGGCTGTATAATGACCTCCTGCCATCGCAATCACAGTTTTCCACATATATACGTTTGATGATACTTGCAAAGCACGCAAATCATTAAGGCTTCCAAATGTTTTCCACGATTTTTTAACCTGCGTCCCTTTAATTCTCAACGGTTCATCGAGTTGGAATGAATTAGGGTGTATCGCTCCAGTTTTATAGCCAGTAAGGATGGTAGCACCCTTCACAGCCGATCCGACATTATAAGAGGTGGAAATATTACCGAGAGCAAAGTCCTTCATTTCCATTTTCCCCGTTTGTTCATTTTTCACAATCTGTTTTCCGGCCATAGTTAACACATCGCCAGTATGTGGATCCATTAATACAACAAATGCCCTGTCCAAAAGTGATGAACTAGGTTGCTGTTTTGCAGTCCAAAG
>JAUZPT010000368.1 GCA_030705745.1 Bacillota bacterium
AGAGGAATATAACTTTGTTTTTGGACCTATTTGGATTGTAGATAAAAGCCGTAATGCAGTCCTTCATAAAGACTGTTTAGAAAAGTACCTAACCGATAAACACAATTTTAAATTCATGATTGCGGAATAAGACCATGCCAAAAGCCATTTTAAGAAGGCGCCTAAATTTCATGGTTTCCTTATCCGACAAGAAAGTCCGAATCTGCAATGTCCCGAAAGGAATCCATGTTCACATTTTACGAATCGATGGGAATCAGGTGCTGATTTTATTCAAGGGGTTTACTAAGTGGGTGAACGAGAAGTTCATAAAAAAAATATGACCAGCTGAGAACTGGTCATCGGTTGGGGCCTTATGAAAAACACTACTTTCATTTTACTGCAGGCTCCCATAAAAAACAATGAGGAGGAAATGAAATGTCAATGAACCAATTAGCAAGCACAGCAAATATAGACCGTGAAACATGGTTACATCTACGAACTAAAGGCATTGGTGGCTCGGATGCTGCTGTTGTTCTCGGATTAAGCAAATGGAAAACGCCTTTTGAATTGTATCTTGAAAAATCCGGTTTAGTGATTCCGGAAGAAATCCAAAGCGATGCAGCATACTTCGGCACACAGCTTGAGGACCTGGTTGCAAAAGAATTCGAAAAGCGTAGCGGCAAAAAGGTCCGCCGAAAGAATGCCATCCTACAGCATCCAGAACATGAATTTATCATTGCTAACGTAGACCGGATGATTGTCGGGGAAAAAGCCATTCTTGAATGCAAAACAGCCTCAGCTTACCTTGCGAAAGAATGGGAGAATGATGAAATACCTGAAAGCTATATTATTCAAATTCAGCACTATCTAGGTGTTTTGGGGCCGGAATATAAAAAAGGGTACTTTGCCGTTTTAATCGGCGGAAACAAATTTGTCTGGAAAGAAATTGCCCGGGATGATGAACTAATCGAACTCATTTTCCAAAGGGAAATCGAATTTTGGAACAATCACGTTTTAGTCAACATTCCTCCTGCCTTGGATGGATCAAGTGCAGCTGAACAATACCTGAAACAAAGATACAACCGAGAAGAAAAAGGGAAAAGCGTGGATTTTACTTCTGAATACAAAGAGAAGATTGATGAGTATTTAGAAATCAAAAGCTCGGTGAAGGCACTGGAAGAGCAAATGAAGGAAATCGAGAATCAAATCAAATACGAAATGAAAGACGCGGAATTAGGGTTTGTAAAGAATTATCAAACCGAATGGAAATCCATTACTTCTAATCGAGTGGATACTAAGAAGTTAAAGGAGCATTTCCCGGACATTTATACACAAGTCGTGAAAGAATCCAGTTACCGCAAATTTGGCATTAAGGAACTTATCTAAGGAGGAATATAAAACATGGCAAACGTTCAATCGATTAAAAACAATTTAACCAATAAAAACAATCAGTCTCAGGCACCAGCGCAGCAAGGAACAACAATGAAAAGCCTTTTATCAAGCCCGGCCGTCATCAAACGGTTTGAAGAAGTTCTTGGCAAGCGTGGCACTCAGTTTACGGCCTCAATTTTAAGCCTTTACAACAGCGAAAAAATGCTGCAAAAGTGTGAGCCGATGTCCGTTATTTCATCAGCGATGATTGCAGCAACTTTAGATTTACCGGTGGATAAGAATTTGGGTTACGCCTGGATTGTACCATATGGGAATAAAGCCAGCTTCCAACTTGGTTATAAAGGCTATATCCAATTGGCTTTAAGATCGGCTCAATATCGCTACATCAATGTAACTCCTATCCATGAAGGCGAACTGAAAAAATGGAATCCACTTACCGAGGAAATTGACATTGATTTCGAAAGCAGGGAATCCGATTCGATTATCGGATATGCAGCTTATTTCGAATTGTTAAACGGATTTAGAAAAACGGTGTACTGGACGAAAGACCAAGTGGAAAAACACCGCCGAAAGTTCAGCAAATCCGATTTTGGTTGGAAGAACGATTGGGATGCGATGGCAAGTAAGACTGTTTTAAAATCCCTTTTATCTAAGTGGGGAATCTTATCGGTCGAATTGCAGAAAGCTGTTGTGGAAGACGATGACGATCGGGAATTGAAGGATATTACAGGTGAAGTCGACCTATCGACAGACCAACATTCAAATGTCATCGATGCAGATCCCGAATCGCCAGCTCCTTCCGACAATGATGCGCCAGTCGATAATTTTGATGGCGAAATCGTGATTGGATGATTGGACAACCGATTATCACGAAAGTTCTTCTGCCTGCTTGGATATTTGAGCAGGCGAAGAACAAAGACCAGTTAAAACAGTTGGCCCTGGACTATATGACTAGATACCCCAACTATACCGTGAAATCGATTAAGAATCATTTCGCAATCTGTGTGAGAAATGACTAATGCTAATTTTAATAAAAATCGAACGGAGGAATTAAATTGAAATTAAATGTAACTGTTGAGCTTGATTGGCTTGGAGAAGATGAGTCATTAGATGAAGCTGTAAAAAAGCAAATAATTAACGGTGTTGTTAAAAAGATTTCTGATGATGTTATTCGTTCAGCTAAATACGAGGCAGAAAAACAAGTACAAGAAAGAGTAAATGCATTGGTTGATTCTACTTACGAAGAGTTTTTGAATGGCAAAGTTACCTTAACTGACCGCTGGGGTGATCCAACCGAAAAAGATGTTTCAATAAAAGAATTAATCAAAAAACGATGTGACAACTGGTTAACTGAGAAAGTTGATAAAAGCGGAAATCCTAATAGAGATTCGTGGGGTTCAAACCAAACAAGAATGCAATATTTCATTGATCAACAAATTGAAAAGCAAACAAAACAAATGTCCGAACAAATTGTTAAAAAGGTTAACGATGAAATGAAAAAGTTTATAACTGATTCATTGAAAAACAGCATAGGAGAAAAACTCGTCAAAGAAATCGGAATTGAGGATTTGTTAAAAAAAGTAACAAGGTAAGATCGCCAAGGGGAGAGATTAGAAATGGACAATAAAGCATTCGAAGTTTTATTTGAGGAGTTGCGACTCCTGCGTGTAGAAGTCGCCCAATTCAACGCCAAACTGGAAGGCATCATCGGCAGCAAGCCTACATATGTGACGCCGGACACCCTGGAAACCAAAATATCCGCCTTGCTGCATGAATTGAAAATATCCGCCAATCTGAAAGGGTATCAGTACCTGCGTGAAGCCCTTCAGATGGTCATTAACGATTTTGAACTGACCGGACTTATTACCGTTGAATTATATCCTACGATAGCCAAGAAATACGTCACCACGCCCAGCCGGGTAGAACGAGCCATCCGCCATGCGATTGAAGTGTCTTACAAGCGGAATCGGGAGCATCCGTATTATAAAGAATACCCACACATCAAGCCGACTAATGGGCAATTTGTAGCGGATATGGCGGATAAATTCCGGTTGGAAGATGTGCAGCTGCAGGCTGTTGGTCAGGATTGAACCAAAAGGTGAAGTAAGAGAGGTTTTGAAAATGAGAATAATCGTAAGAACAT
>JAUZPT010000369.1 GCA_030705745.1 Bacillota bacterium
CAAAAACAACGAGTTTTCCGACATATTTCTGCAGCTGCTCTTCAAACGTCCGAAGAATCGGAATACTAGAAGGAACTACGGGGAGGTTCTCCTTGCTTAATGTATAAGGTGTTAGTTGGTTATAATAAGGTGTCAGCCATTTTAAATGCTGCATGGAGATAAACATGGTTTTATACACTGGAGAATAGAAGACGATATAATCGTTCATAACACTTGTAATATACCCATGAATCGAGCGATTTCCGGTAACGAATATTTCTAAAAACTGACCTTTTGCATTGTTTAGCGTTTTACGGTAAGAAAGGTTTGTTTCCGTTGGGTTTTGGATGGGTAGAATTTGCGGAGGTTTCTCAAAAATCTCGATTTCGATTTTTTCTTTTATACTGTGTAGATGGATGAGAGGAATATAGAGGAATTTTTTCCCATCAAAAATCACAGTCATATCCAGACCAAGATCGATCAAAATACCGTTAAATATCGTCTTTCCTGAAATCTCTAACTCCACTTCTTTTCCTATGAATTTTTCTAATCCGTTCAATTAATTCCCCCCTTTCTTGCAAATTTTTATAATAAAAGGTGCATCAGCAATTTCTACTAATGCACCAACCAGGGATGAATACTATGTTTACGCGGGATGATGACACTAATTGAATTAGCCTTTCCAAGTATAATCAATTGTCTTAACGACTGTTTCACGGTGTGATCTGCATCTCGATGAACGCCTACTGCTACTGCTACTGCTTCTTCTGCTACTGCTACTACTTCTTCTACAGCTACTGCTGCTACTGCTACTGCTACTCCTTCTACACCTACTGCTTCTCTTTTCATCGCTTGAGCTTGAGCTTGAACTTTCTACACATTCTTCTTCGACCATTTCGTCATTTTTATTTTCATTATTTTTTTCATTCTGCTTATTCTGTTTTAAAAATCCTTTAGGGCCGCAACTAATGCTTTTTATATGGAATGGATGGATCCTCATTACTTCCTGGTTATTAACAAGCGTATAATGACCTCCAACATTTTCTACAAGCACACCTTCCATGGCTTCTGGTCCACCGCGGTTGATGGAAACCCACTGATGGGAGAAGCTACTGAACACATCCTGAAAACGTTCAGCTTTTACCCATTCAGGGATTTCAAAGATTTCTTGAATTTCTTCATTTTCAACGTTTTTAGTGTGTTTAGATACGCTTTTCACATGTTCAAGATTGATATAGACGATCCCATCATCTTCTGTGAAGAGGACGATGAAGTCTCCTGACAAACCTACTAATATCCCGGATTTTGACTCAGGACCACCCTGATTGATTTGGATGGTTTCAGTTGTCAGTTGCTCAAATAATCCTGTGAAATTTTCTGCATCGTGGAAATCAACCTCATCCCCATTTGCTTCCATTTGCTGCATGGAGTTTGATTTCGTGTCTTCGATAATACTTTTAACATGCTGCACCTGGTAATAGACAACCGTATTCTGCTTGTTATTATCTTGGTTCTGGTCCTGGTTTTGATCCTTGTTATTGTTTTTGTTATTGTTATTTTGAGCATGGAGAGCAACATAATCGGGTTTTACGTCTAATAATCTCCCTGTTTTTGATTCAGGACCCCCGCGATAAATAGTTACCGTTTTCCCCTTTAATGCCATAAGAAATGAATGAAATGACTGGGGCTCGCCATCTCGATTCGGATAAGCTTTATCCATATTTATCCTCCTAATCCTTTTAACTTTAATGGTGATTTATACTGCATATATACGTATCATGGGAGGACATGGAACTGTTCATTTGCCTATATTGCAAAAAATTCAGCTATAGCCTATTAAATTCTTACTCTAATTTGTATAATCGGCTCAAAATATAATCGCTTCTATTTTTGATAAATGAACAAATAAATTCCGGTTCCTTGTCAAATGTCTCCATTATATCTTTCTTATAAGGATCCAAAAGAAGAGCCGGGCGAATTGTTTGATGAAGTTTCTCAATTTTGGGCTTTAGCATTTCCACAGTAAATTGATGCTGTAAAACTGAGGTTAACAATTCTTTATATCTTCTCCTAAAATCGGACACATCCAAGATGCGTGCTGTCAACGTATTAAAACCCTCAATTCTGACGTAATCAGCATCCATGAATTTTCCATTCACATCTCTTCCCCATGTTGCATCATAGTCCCAGGGCATGACCTCAAAGAGTCCAGTATTGCCGTTTCTGTACAACGAATAATTATGGACAAAGCCATCATAGTTTTGGGTCAGAACCACTCCAGCGATCCATTTGATATATTTATCAACATCAATATATCTGGTAATCTCTTTTTCGAAATCAGCTCTTGGAATCGTATTGACTTTATAAATCATTTCTTGAAGGTAAAAATCATCCTTATCAGAGCCAACTTTACGTTCATATCCAAGATCAAGTGATTTTTTTGTTTCTTTATCAAGATCGCTCATTAATGAAAAATTCGCATCACCATCCACCGCGTAAAAAATAGCACCTTCCGGAAGATTTCTTCTTTTTAAAAAGTTTTCATCCACTGATTCGATTTCATGATAAACCCCTTCCATATTCCCATTTAGCTTTAACTGTACATGTCTTGACCGAGGAGCTAAACATCCGATTTCAGAAAAAAAATCGAAAGATAGCTTATTTCGTATTAAAGATGGATCCTTGTATTCTGCATTTAAATGTATTTCCTTTGCACCCTTAAATTTATTCGGTTTTAAAAATGAAACTTGATATGATTTTTTTCTGAAATCCCTTATATGTGAACCCCGGTAACGGATGTCAATTTCATATCTACTACCCTCAGCTTTTAATTGTGCAGGGAGTGGCTCGTCGCACCAAATATCATGTTTCAATTCTTTTAAATCTTTAGGGTTAATAAATATTTGATATATAGGCATTCCTGAATTTTTGTTCATAGGTAATTCCCCCTTCAATTATTAATATGAAAAAAATAGACTGATGGCACATTGGGCTTTCATCATTTAGTACAAATACGCAAATGACTCATGCCAATTGCCTGTAGCATGCGTAAATTATTAGTAAAGAAGAGACGAAGGAAGGTTCGCTTCCTGTTTCTTTTTCAACTATTTATAAGGAGGATTCATCTATGGAGAAAACCATTTCTAAGAAGGAGATACAAAGGGCTGCAGAGGATGTCAGAAGAGCAGGTTTTGGAGACTTTATGTTTCAGGATCCAAGATCAGGCCCTTTAAGCAGCAGTAGTTCTTCCAGTCGCCGGACCACTCGACGCACTACTCGACGCACCACTCGCCGGACCACTCGACGCACTACTCGGCGCACCACTCGGCGCACTACTCGGCGCACCACTCGGCGCACTACTCGGCGCACCACTCGACGCAGCTCCCGTCGCAGCTCTCGACGCAGCTCTCGGCGCAGCTCTCGACGCAGCTCCCGACGCAGCTCCCGTCGTCGCTCTCGTCGAAGCTCCCGACGCAGCTCCCGTCGTCGCTCTCGTCGAAGCTCCCGACGCAGCTCCCGTCGTCGCTCTCG
>JAUZPT010000037.1 GCA_030705745.1 Bacillota bacterium
GAACGGATAAAAGCAAGCCAAAAGCTGCAGGATTAAAGATTGGTTTTTTCTTATATTCCAGAAGATGCTTAGAAAAAATGGCAATGGCGGAAGTAGCCGCAATGATCCCTATTGAGGACGTCGTACTTAAAATTAAGGAAATGATTAACCCTGTAATAATTGAACCGTCCGGCAAGCTCCATTTTCTTTTTTCAAAAACGTTACAAACGATGTCGACAAAAATTGAAGCGAAAACAGCAACGCCTGCATTCTTAATACCTTTTACATCTCCGGACCCGATGGATGCAATGATAAGAAAACTAATCATAGCCCATGTCACATAGCTCTTTGGTGTTTTAAGCCATTTTTTCACGGTCATTCATATCCCTCCCATTCTATCAATTTGCAAATCGGACCTGATGAAAAGTCCCTTTAGTTCCATGTTTTCTATTAATTCCTTCCCTCTTTCACGACCAAGCAAAAAAACTGTTGTAGAAAAAGCATCTGCCATCATGGCAAAAGGAGCTATAATACTGCAGCTGACCCAATCATTTGGGGATTGCCCTGTTTTAGGGTTGACGATGTGATGCATGCCAGGAAGTTTTGCGTTTCTGCGCTCGTAGCTTCCGGAGGTACAAATCGATTCATTCGAAATTTCGATTACATCTATGATTTGATTCTTTCTCTCGGGATGCTGAATACCTATCTTCCAGGGATGCCCATTCCCATCCACTCCCCCTGCAAATAGATCTCCGCCAGCATTTACGACAAACCCTTCAAAGTCTTTTAATTCATTTGCAGCCAAATCGATGGCAAACCCTTTGGCAACCGCTCCCAAATCCACCACCAGAGGCTTTTTCAAAAATAATGTGCGATTTTGTTCATCCAAAACAATATCTCGATAGGTGACCGAATCAGCAGAAGGACTTTCCATAATTTCACCAGTTAAGTAATGGCGATTGTAGCCTTGCTCCTCCATGACTTTCCCAATCGTTGGATCAAATTCACCATCCGTTAATTTGGCAATCTCTAAAGCGAACTTCAGGGGCTCAAATAAAAACGGGCTTATCTTTACTGGATTATCCATTACTCGGCAAACATTCATTAATTCACTGTCAGAGCTAAAACGACTGCAGGATTGTTCTACCTTTCGAAATGCCTCAAAAGCTCGATCAATTTTTGCTTCTGCCTCTTCCTTTGATGTGGTTTCCCGAAGTACTATCTGTATTTCGACAACAGTATCCATAAATAATTTCGTTTTTTTCATCTTATCCCCTTATGCATTATGAGCCTGAGATAGTGCTTCTTGTACAGCATCCTCAAATGCTTGAGTACTATAAGTTGCTCCTGATACATTCGATACTTGCGCACTTTGCTGTTTTACGACTTCATCAGGCAGCCCGATGACATCATCTTCAGAATAATGCATACCAAAATCACTAATTTCAACATCCGTAATTTTATCTTTCTTTATCGTAACGGCGACCTGGATGTAACCACGTCGATTTTCTCCAGTACCTGTAAATGTTCCTTCTTTGTATATCCGTTTTGGTTCGTTGCTTTTTAATGAAACAACGCTTGATTTCTCCACTTTTGTTTGAATGGCAATGGGGGCATGCGGTTGCGATTCAACTTGGGTGGCCTGTGTTTCCGTAGAAAAAAAACCTGCAGCGTAAACCCCCGCAATGGCTGTTGAACATAAAAGTACCCACTTCTTATCCATTTTCGCCATATGAAATCCTCCTTGTTTACTATTGGTCTGCTTACCTATATATCAATAACGTTAGTATAAACAGGCATTCTTAAAATTCCCTTAAAAAGTTGTATTAAAAATATTAATACGGTGTTAATGCCGTTTTTTCGAGGAGAAAGATCATGAAACAAAAGAAACGTCTTTTAAAATAAACTAGACGTGTTCAGGGTTAATATAAAGGTTCTTGGAGGGACTGAGTAAGAAAATGAAGAAATACCTTGACTTAAAAAATAGAATTGGGTTAACATTGAGATATTCTAATTGATAAAGATTATCATTATCAATTATTTTTGAAAGGAGTACGTCTTAATGTTAAGGAACATCATTAATCTGAAAAACATTCTTATCACGCTATCTTTGATGGCCGTGTTAGGCGTAATAGTATGGCAAGGGGTACATTATCATGGCAATCCTGATCCTACCGCTAAAAATATTACACCAGGTGCTGCCATAATAAATACTGCCATCCTTATCTTTCGTGAGGGATTAGAAGCTATTTTAGTGTTATCCGCCATTATTTCTGGCTTAGTGCGTAAGAAACAAGATAATTATTGGAAGCCCATCTCTGCAGGAGCAGGGGTATCCTTCTTGGCCACACTTGCAACATGGTTTATCGTGGTAGCGATTATTGCTTCTGTAAATGCCTCGGAGCTACATATTCAGGCTGCGACAGGACTTTTAGCTGTTATTGTTTTATGTATTATAATGAACTGGTTCTTTCATAAAATTTATTGGCAGGGTTGGATTAACCTACATAATCGCAAAAAACAAAAAATAACAGGAAAAAACAGTGAGAGCGTGGAAAAAAATACGTTTATGTCGCTATTCCTACTGGGTCTAACAGCGGTTTATCGTGAAGGATTTGAAGTGGTTCTTTTCCTACAAAATTTACGATTAAAAGTAGGTTCAGATGTCATCTTACAAGGAGCATTAATTGGGTTAGGCTTAACGATGATCGTGGGAGTTCTTACCTTTTTAGCCCATCATCGCCTTCCTTATAAAAAAATGTTGGTATTTACGGGCGGCCTTTTAGTAGTGGTTCTTGCCGTAATGGTGGGTGAAACTGTACAAGAAATGCAATTAGCCGGTTGGATTGGAACAACTAATCTTAACATTAATATTCCAAATTGGGCTGGAGTGTGGTTCTGTATATTCCCAACTGCAGAAACGTTATCTTTACAAGCTTTAGCTATAATCTATGTGTTGGGTTCTTATTTCGCAGCGAAGTATATTACAAAAAGAAAAGCAACAATACAAAAACAAATTACTACCTAATAATTCGATAAAATGACAGCAAAGGAGCAGTCCAAAAAGGATGCTCTTTTTTTGATACAAAAGGCTAAATCTCTCCTTAGTAAGAGTTACGAACTATAACATTCATTCATAAAAAATAGTGATTTGCCAAATACTAAACAATGGTTTCATTTATGTGTGGGAGTGAAAAAAGTGATTAAAGGAAACGGTATGAGGATTCATTTATTTTTGTTATTGTTCGTTATTGCTGTTTTCATCTGGTCAATGATTAAACCCTTGGGTGGGTCCCTGTCATGGGTTTTGGAAGTCGGCCCCGCCTTCCTCTTACTCATTATCGCAATTGCTACCTACAATAAGCTTCGTCTCACGACCCTTTCCTATTTCATAATCGCAATTCTCTCAATCCTTATGATGATCGGAGGCCATTACACATACGGAAAGGTTCCTATATTTAATTGGATAAAAGACACTTTTGAACTAAAACGAAATTACTACGATCGGTTTGGACATTTCATAAAGGGTTTATTTGCGATTGTAATAAGAGAAATATTATTACGAAAAATACCATTAATAAAAGGATTCTGGTTGGTTACAATGGTTTTAACTACATCGCTTGCAATCTCATCCTTGTATGAAATAATCGAGTGGATAGTTTCTATAATCATTAAGGGAGAAACTGCTAAAAATTTTCTTGGTATACAAGGTAGTAATTGGGATACACAATGGGATATGTTGCTAGCCTTCATTGGTTCGATTCTTGCATTACTTATACTTTCAAAACTACATAACAGGTTACTAAAAAAAGAATTAATAAAGTAGTAAATTTTAACGAAATACCAAATAACCTTTCTAACGTAAGATGTAGAAAGGTTATTTGATTTCCAATGTAGTTATATTTTTTTACCCTTCTTCAATAAAACTAATTCGTTATCTTTCAGAAAGAGACCGAATCCGTCTGAGTGACGGAAATAAAAATACCCACAGCCCAGCCACTAGCACTGTTCCGAGGCCACCGATGAATGCAGCCGGAACAGTTCCCATAAGACCAGCCAACGTACCAGACTCGAACTCACCAAGTTGATTGGATGTTCCAATAAAAAGAAAGTTCACAGCGTTCACTCTGCCCCTCATCTCATCTGGAGTTTGCAACTGAACGAGTGAAGACCGAATAACGACGCTAACTACGTCAGAAGCCCCAATAATAATCAAAGCAATCATCGATAAAATTAAATTTGTAGACAGGGCGAAAAGCATGGTGGCTATTCCAAAAACACTAATTGCACAGAACAGAATAGGTGCAATCGCTTTTCTAAGCGGAAAATTTGCCAAAACCATCGACATTAATAATGCACCAACCGCTGGAGCTGTCCGCATTAATCCCAATCCCCAAGGACCAGTATGTAGAATATCCCGCGCAAATATCGGCAAAAGCGCCGTAGCTCCTCCAAGAAGGACTGCAAAGAGATCAAGAGAAATTGTTCCCAAAATCACTGGATGGCGATAAACAAATTCTAAGCCCAGGAAAATAGAGCGAAATGATACAGGCTCCGACTTTCGGACAATGCGCTCCACGCGAATCAACAAAGTAAGAATGGAAGAAACGAGTAACGCTATGGTTGCTGTACTATAAACAAAAGCAGGCCCTAAAGAAAATAGCAACCCACCAAGAGACGGACCCAATATTTGAGCCGTTTGCCCAGCCGATGTACTCCATGCTATGGCTTTTTGTAAAATAGTTTTCGGTACCAACTGCGGTAATAGAGCAGAAGATGAGGGACCTTCGAAAGCACGACAAGCACCCAAAATTGTAGCCGCAAGCAAAATCTGTTCACGACCAAGCCAACCAGCATGATTTCCATATAGTAGAAAACCGGCAATCCCAGCTTCAATAAGCTGACACATGAAGATGATTTTTCGGCGGTCAAAACGGTCTGCGACTTGACCAACAACTAATGTAAGCAGCACCATCGGTATAAACTGGGCAAGACCCACTAAACCAAGGCTAAAAGCGTCATGTGTCAACGCGTACATTTGCCATCCTATCGCGACAGACAGCATCTGGAAGGATGTTGAAGTCAAAATTCGCGAGACCCAAAAGTTCGCGAAAGATGGTTGTCTTAGAATGGAACCCCTTAATTCAAACAAAACAAAACTCACGCCCTTTTTCGAAGATAATGAAGAAAACTGAATAAAATTTAGACTTCCGAAATACCACGAGAACACGATATATTATACTATTTTTTCACGTTATTTGTTGAGATAAATTAGTTTACTATGTTCAACATGGTGTTTTAGGTAGCTAAAAAGCATTGGAAGTTAATCTTTTCATAAAAGCTTTCACTTTATAAAAAAACTCTAGTGCACTTTGCACTAGAGCAGTTTTCATGAACTTTTTATGCCCACCACATATTACCCGCAGTATCACGGATCAAGACGTCGTTTAAATTTTTCACAGCACGCGAAAAGCCTTCATCAATTGACATAAGAGCATCTTCATGTTCAATGCTGACTACATAGTCATAGTTATACGTTCGAAGAGCACTCATCATATCAGACCATTCTTGCAGGCTGTGTCCGCAACCAACACTTCTAAACGTCCATGCACGTGACTGTACATTTCCGTATGGCTGCATGTCTGTTAAGCCATACATGTTTACATTATCCTGGTCGATGTACGTATCTTTGGCATGGAAATGGTGAATCGCTCCTGCTTTGCCAAGAATTTTGATAGCTGCAACTGGATCAATACCTTGCCACCACATATGACTTGGATCAAGGTTTGCACCAATCGCATCACAAGTTGCTTCACGTAGCTTGAGCATCGTATATGGTGTATGAACAAGGAATCCGCCATGGAGTTCAAGACCGATTTTCACATTGTGCTGCTCGGCAAGTTCTCCGATTTCTTTCCAGTAAGGAATCAATTTGTTTTCCCATTGCCATGTTAACACATCGCCATATTCAGCTGGCCATGGAACAACCGGCCAATTGGGCTGCTTGGCTTCTTCGCTGTCGCCTGCTGTCCCGGAGAAGGCATTCACAACTGGTACGCCAAGAAGCGAAGCTAGTTTAATCGTTTTGCGCAACACGGAATCGGATTCCTCTGCAAACCTTTTGTCTGGCGTAAGTGGGTTTCCGTGACAGCTGAATGCACTGATCGTCAAACCGCGTGAAGTGACAGCTTCTAAATAGTCCGTTCGTTTTTGCTCGTCCTCTAAAAGCTCATCCAATGGACAATGAGCATTTCCCGGATAACAGCCAGTCCCTATTTCCACTGCGTCTAGTCCTGATGCTTTCACATGGTCGAGCATTTCTTCAAATGATTTATTGGCAAATAATACAGCAAAAACACCTAACTTCATTACGCCAACACTTCCTTTTTCAAGGAAACAATTTGTTTAGTTTCCTGTGATTCAAGCGCAGCTAAAATAATATTTAGAGATTTCATTCCTTCTTCGCCATTAATGAGTGGTTCTTTGTTTTGGATAATACATTCTACAAAATGGTTGATGACATTTGATGTAGTTTGACCGCCCTCTTCATTTGTTTGGATCTTATCGAGCTTATGGTTGACGACACTGCCGTCACGATATTCTTCAATCAGAGAGTAGGTTGGATCAGCTTCTAAATAAAGCGTCCCTTTTTCCCCATATATAATAGTAGAATTATCTCCATCACCTGACATATATGCCCAGCTTGCTGTAAGCGTTCCGATCACTCCGTTTTCTGAACGTAAAATACACACGGCATTGTCATCGACTTCTGTATTTTGCTTTGCATTCGTTTCAATAAATGCCCCAACCTCTGCAAACTCTCCAAGTAAATAACGCATTAAGTCTGCTTTATGGACGCCAAGATCACCCATTGCCCCAATAAATGCCTTTTCCTTATTAAAGAACCAACTATTTGCTCCGTCTACACTCCAACCTTCAGGACCAGGATGACCAAACGTTGTTTTAAAGCTGAAAATTTTTCCAAGCTTTCCGAGATCGATAATCTCCTTTGCTTTTTGATGAGAAGAAACGAAACGCTGGTTATGGGCGATCATAAGTTTTTTATCATTTGCTTTCGCAGCTGAAATCATTTCTTCTGCTTCTTCTTTTGAAGTCGCCATTGGTTTTTCACATAAAACATGCTTGCCTGCATTAAGTGCCGCAATCGATACTGGTGCATGTAAGTAGTTTGGCAGACACACACTAATCGCATCAATCCCATCAAGATTTACTACTTCTTTATAATCAGTAAAAGCTTTTGCTCCATATTGTATAGCCATTTCCTCTGCACGATCGGCCACGATATCGCATACTGCAACAATTTCTACTTGATCATTTAAATGATATTCAGGCAAATGGCGAAATTTTGCAATACTTCCACAACCGATTACCGCTACTTTTAATTTACTCATAATGATTTTCCTCCAATTTTTATGGGCTTATTGATTATTTTCTTTTATTAGTAAAGACGGTCGCTCACATGTACTTTCCATCTTATAGTGCATTCCTGTTTCTGATGAACGATGAATACCATGCATGATTTCGAGAACATGCAATGCCAGATCACCATTGGCACGCGGCTTTACCCTTGAAACAATCGCTTTTGCCATATCTGCAAGTCCTATGCCACGCAAATTATCGTAGGCTTCACCATCTGGTTTGATTTCTTTCCATTCTTCTTCACCATGCAATTTTAATAAAAGCGGCAGGTTAAATTGGTTCGGATCCGGCAAACTGATCGTTCCGTATTCTCCGTATATTTCTATGAATGGTGTATTCGCAGCTGATACATCAAAACTTGTTGTTATGGTTGCGGTTGCTCCATTTACAAAGTCTAGAATGCCAGAGACATGTGTCGGTACTTGGACCGTTATTTTTTCTCCGTATTTATTAGGACTCGTAATGAGTCGCTCTGGGAAAGTAATTCGCGCAGAGCCAGCAATCCGACTTACAGGACCTATTAAGCTGACAAGTGCGGTTAGGTAATACGGACCCATATCGAACATTGGGCCCCCACCTTCATGATAAAAAAACTCAGGATTTGGGTGCCAGGACTCAGGACCACGAGACATCATAAAAGCTGTAGCACCAATTGGTTTTCCGATGGTTCCCTCTTCAATTATTTTGCCAGCAAGCTGGATGCTTCCCCCTAAGAAAGTATCTGGTGCCGAACCGACTATGACATTGTTTAATAATGCTGTTTCCACAACACGTCTTCCATCTTCAAACGATATGGCTAGTGGTTTTTCTGAATACACATGTTTGTTGTGTTCAATCGCCTTCAGTGCTACTGTAGCGTGAGCCTGTGGTATTGTTAAATTTAATACAATATCAATGTCTGGGGAAGCCATCATTTCCTCCACCGTAAATACGTACTTAATACCGTATTTTGCGGCAGTTTCTTCTGCTTTCGTATAGTCCAAATCCGCACAAGCGATAACATCAAACTCTGGAAAACGAGAACTATTTTCTATATAAATGCTGCTAATATTACCACAACCAATAATCCCAACATTCAATGCCATTGTATTTCTCCTTTTATATCTTAGCTAGATTAGACAGCTTCTCTTTCAAGTAGTTGATGCTAATCTCAATACTTTCAAATGGGTTGCGACGACTGAAATCCTGCTCTACCACCCACCACTTTACACCTGCTTCTTTTCCTGTATTTAATACAGCTTCAATGTCAACGCCACCCGTTCCAAGCTCAGCAAAGAACTGTTCAGAATCGGTTGTCATATCTTTAAGATGTACGAGCGGTGTTCTGTTTTTATAACGTTTCAGCCACTCTACAGGATTTTCCCCCGCCTTAGTAAGCCAATATACATCAAACTCTGTCTCCAAATTATCTGGGTTTGTGTCGTCAAAAATGGCTTCAAGTGCCATTCTGCCATCCGACAGGCGTTCTAGTTCAAAATCATGGTTATGATAAAGAAGGGTTATGCCCTCACGGCGACACGTTTCACCTGCTTGATCCAATAGTGATATAAGGGCTAGATAATCGTTTTCACTTCGATTTTCTATATATGGGCAAACAATATATTTGCTTCCTAATATTTTTTGGTCTTCAATAACTTGCGCCAAATTGTTTTCCAATTCTTCAAGAGAGATATGGCTGGAAGCTGCCTGAAGACCGAGTTCATCCAATAAAGCTTTTACTTCTTTCGGAGTCATTCCTCCATATCCAGCAAATTCAACGCCATCGAAGCCAAGCTCAGCAACTTTTTTCAATGTGCCCGCAAAATCTTTCTCGCTTTCTTCACGCAATGTATACATTTGTACAGCTACTGGAATTTTCGTCATCTTATATCCTCATTTCTATTAAAATCAATACATTACCTATTTGATTTCAGCTTACATTATCTGCTTTGCAACGAACATAGATGATATAATTGAAACATCTACTATTTTGCTATTTTAATTTTTTAAAAAATTATGAGTTCTTTAAAAATAAAAAAAGTGAAGATCAGGAAAAATATCCATGTGCTTCACTTCTTATAAGATTTTAGTGCAGTCTAAATATACTTAAATAACACCAGTGACAATAGAACTTGCGGGTACGGAAAACTCCGTCACTTGTCCTTCTAATCTCAATGCAACCGGTACCTCTTCATGTGAACGATTCAATAGAACAATAACTATGGAACCATTCGGATTTTTCAAACTAACAATATCTAACTTATCCGTATATTTAGTAGAAGCAATTCGTTTCGCTCCTGGCTCAATATACCGGCTAAAATGACCAATATATGAATAAGAAAGCTTTTCTTGTACAATATCATTTTCTGTGTCACACATTATAGGAGCATCGCAAAAATTGCTAACATGATTTGGTCCGCCTTCTTTATTGAGAAGGATGTTCCAATCAATAAAAGAGTTCATACCCGCATTGATATTCCCAATAATGTCATAAGCGTACATTTGTGCGTTCTCTAATTGCCCTGCTTCACTAAACCGGCTATATTCTACACAACCTTCAGTAAAAATCAGTTTCTTATCTGGGAATCTTTCACGTACTAGCCTAATTGCATCAAAATGTTCACCGGTATACCAGTGGAAGGCAACACCCTGTACCATTTTATCTGTTTCTTCATCAATAATTTCACATGCCCGTTCAAACATTCTTTCTTTATTGTGATCCCAAATACAAACCTCAATATCTTCTAACCCATTTGCAACTAATGCAGGATATAAGTAATCACGTAAAAATTCTTTTTCTTGTTCACTCGTGTACAAGCAGGAATCCCATGTCTGTGTGGCATTCGGCTCATTTTGAATGGTGATCATATCAACTGAAAATCCTTTGTCACGATATTGTTTAATGTAGTGACAAATATAATCAGCCCAGAATTGTCTATATTCCGGTTTCAGAGATCCGCCTTCCGTTCTTTGCCCATTGGTTTTCATAAAAGCAGGCGGTGACCAAGGTGACAACATGACACTTAATTCTTTGTCTGAAGTTTGTTGGGCTTCTTTTAATAGAGGAATGATATACTTTTCATCTCTTTCAAGGCTGAATGAGTTGAATTCGGTATCCTCTGGATCATTCAGGGCAGCATATTGACTCACGGAAAAATCGCTGCTATCTAAGTGAGTACGTACAAGATTGTAACGATTTCCGTTACTTCCAAAATAGGCTTCTACTATTCTTTTTTGATTATCTTTACTCATCAAGGAAAATGTGTAACCTGCAGCCTCGGTAATGGCTCCACCAAACCCATCAAATGTTTGGTATTCCATTTCAGGATAAATGTTAACAACTTTCATTTCGACTCCTCTATCATTGGAAAAATCTTTTCTACTCTCATACGTATTTTTGATATCTTCTTGATAGGTCGTCGTTACCAGCTTTATATTCATAGTTGTTTGCTCCTTATTTTTTCAGTATCGTCATAGCGCTTTTGGCTGCCAAATTGAAGTGCAATATCTCATTTTCTTGTTGTATTAATTGAACAGTCTTCATTTCATCACTATCATTAAATAAAATGGTTACTATTGAACCATCAGTATTTTTAAAAGCAACTGAACGAATCACTTCATCGCTGGAAGAAGCAATACGTACTGCCTTTGGTTGAACAAATTTACTAAAATGTGCTAAGGCATAATAATCTAATGTGTAGGTTAATGTCTTTGTTTTCTGCTCGATCGTAACAACTCCACGACATGTACTTAGACCAAAACCGGGTACTGATGGTCCATTTTCTTCATCTAATGCCATATTCCATAATACAAAGGATTTTGAATCATTTCGTAAGATTTCAATACCTGTTCGTAAAACATTAGAAAAGGCTGGTTCAAAGGCCGGAATCCATTCTCCACCTGACCCTTCTGTAAAATGAACCTCTTTATCTGGATAAGCTATATGTACTTGATGTTGAGCTGCTGGCTCCCCGCCATACCAATGCCATGCAACTCCATCAACTGCATCACCAACATCATCTATTACAGCCAATGGATAATCTGGACGATCCCAGTTATGGTCATAGCATAAAATTTTCGTGTTCAGCCCATATTTTAAGAAATTCGGTTTTAAATAATTTTTAATAAAATCAGCTTGCCGCTCTGGCAACATGAGCATACCTGGATAGTGATCTGGTACATACAGTGGTTCATTTTGTGGAGTAATTGCATAAATAGGAAGACCTTGTTCAGAATATGCTTGAATATATTTTACAAAATAATCCGCATAAACTTTGTAATATTCTTCTTTTAATTCGCCACCAATCATTGATCCACTCGTTTTCATCCATGCTGGAGCGCTCCATGGTGAAGCCATCAGTTTGATTGATGGATTGATTGCTATAGCCTCCTGTAATAAAGGAATAATATCTTCTAAATCATGCGCTACTGTAAATTTTTCTAGTTGAAGATCCGTTTCTCCAACCGAAATATCATTATAACTATACATTTTGCGAGCATAATCCGAAGAACCCATTGGGTTTCGTAAAACAGATAAACCAATGCCCTTTTCATGAGAAAAAAGCTTTTCCATCAGTTCCGTTCTTTGTTCGTTGTCCAAAATTTGATGAATCAAATAGGCAGAGGAATCTGTAAAAGAAGCACCAAAACCGTCCATTTCTTGATAGGTTTGCGTTTCATCAATTGTTACAACGATACTTTCAACTGTGGAATGACTTGCTTCTACTTGTTGAACCTCTTTTTGGACAAATAATTCTTGTTCTCCATTTGATTGATAAATAATAATATCTTTCATAATATATCTCCTCTTCCATTTCCTACTATTTAATCCGGTAAACGCCTGAGAGTAACAACTTACCTAATAATTTCAAGATTTGTCGGCAGCTCTAAAGCCCTTTTTTCCACACTCCTGCCACCTCAATCCAATTGGCCATTAAGGCCCTTTCCTCCTGCTGTCTTATTTGTTATCAGGCTTCTATTTGATTTATTTAGTTGCAAGTTAGTAAGCTGGTAACTAATATCGACCGAGGGATTTAATGTTATGGTTAAAATCATGCTTTCCCATCACTCATACACATCTTAATTTTTTCTATTACAATTTGTTTCATCGCGTTCTTAGCTGGACTCATATATTTCCGCGGGTCACTTTCATCCTTATGATTTACGAGATAATCACGCAAAGTACCGGAAAATGGGATTTTTAATTCAGTGGCAATATTCACTTTTGTACACCCTAAATGGATGCATTTACGTACGTCATTAATCGATATGCCAGAAGCTCCATGAAGTACGAGTGGGATATCCAATTTCATTTGAATGATTGCCAGCCGTTCAAAGTCAAGCTTTGGAGTTGAAGAATAAAGCCCATGAGCTGTTCCAATGGCGACTGCTAGTGAGTCAATCCCCGTTTCTTTAGCAAAGATTACAGCTGCATCCGGGTCAGTATAAAAAGAATCTTCCTTGTTAACTACTAAATCATCCTCCTGACCTCCCAGGCGTCCAAGCTCTCCTTCTACTGTGGCACCAAATAGATGGGATAACTCTACAATATCCTTGGTAATATTAATATTTTCTTCAAAGGGATGATGGGAGCCATCAATCATAACTGATTTCACACCAAGATTTAAGGAAACTTCTATTTCGCTCTTTTTTTCATGGTGGTCAAGATGCAGTGCAATTGGAATGGAATAACGAGCGGCCGCTGCTTCAGCAATGGCTTGAATATAATCCCTTCCCGCATATGAAAAGGTACCAGGGGTCGCAGCTAATATAACAGGTGATTCCAGCTCTGCTGCTGCTTCAGTCACAACCTGAATCGTTTCTAAATTATGGATATTAAAAGCTGGGACGGCATAGCCAAATTTTTGTGCGTCAATTAACATTGCTTTAGTGTTGACTAGCTGGGATTTTTGGGTAATCATTATTAGTTCACTCCTCTTTTTTGAACCTATAATGGATAAATGGTAACTCCTTGTACAACCCGGTTTACCAAGCCATCGACACTTGGATTATCCACCGATATGCCCAAATGAATGGATTTTTTAACTGCTAGAGTCTGGGCAAAAGTGACATAAACAAAGCCAAGATATACTTCTTCC
>JAUZPT010000370.1 GCA_030705745.1 Bacillota bacterium
ATAGTCTGCTGCATTGAACAGAGCGATTCCAAATTCCTCTGCCCCGCCTGGCAAGTACACCTCATATCGGTAAGCTCCCGGCTTGTCCCCTTCACCCATATCAAATCCCATCACCCGAGGGTAATTTGGCTCTTCCAGCACATAAATATAGGGAATTCGAATCGTCGTCGATTTCGTATCAAGTTCGAGGCAGCCATCCTGAATTTTCTTTTTAAAGCTTTTCGCATCAACCGCTAACTCAATTTCGATCTTTCGCTTCTCCCTTGGATCGAGCGAAAAGGGCATTGGCATTTTCCATGTTAACCCTTCGGTGTCTTCGGGCATTCGAAAGGTGTACCTCTCACTTCTATCCCCTGTATTTTCGATTGTGACAACAGTGCTATGTCGGTCGGCACGATTTGAAAAATGAAATTTGCCAAATTGAAGCGATCCTGGTATGACTAGCGTTTGGGATTGTATGGCTTCCTTTACTTGAATCCTTCCCGCTCCTTGCTCAAACGTACGGTACGGGCGAGAGTTATTTTTGAATAAAGGTTTCGCTGTATTCATCAGCGCGGATTTGATTTGGGCCGGTGTCCATTCGGGGTGTGCCTGTTTTATGAGTGCACAGGCACCGGCGACATGCGGAGCGGCCATACTCGTTCCCTGTAGCGATAAATATCCCCCGGGAACGGTGCTGTTGATTGCCACTCCAGGCGCAACGACGTCAGGTTTAATTTCCCATGTCCCAGTAACAGGCCCACGCGAGCTGAAATCGGCAAGCCGATCCTGTTCTTTTTTGAAAAAAAATCGGACGAGCGCCTTCCCTTTTTTGATTTGCTTTTTTACCCATTGCCCCTCATTTTTGGTGATCGAAGCGACAGGGATCGATATCGGCTTCTGAAGGTTCCCGATAAAGCTGCCCTTCATATTGTTGTAAATAATCACTCCCCGTGCTCCTGCCTCGAGTGCATTTTTTGCTTTTTCTGTAAAAGTAAGCCTCCCTCTTTGGATAAGGACGATTTTATTTTTCACACGGGCCAATTCTCTTTTCGTTCCAAGCCCCCCGTAGATGATATCCATCGAGCGGTCGACGTTCCACGCCTTTGAATTGGCCATCGGTTCCATCTTAATTTTTGGCCGCGTTCCTTCTATTAATAAATAAGGTATTTCCGTCGCAGGTGTCGATGCTCCGACCGATATCGCTTTCGAGGCCGTTCCCGGCGAACCAACAGTCCATTCATGCGGACCTGAATTTCCTGACGCGGCAACTGCAACGATCCCTTTATCGACCGCTCTGTTCAGCGCCATGCTGATCGGCAAATCAGGGCCGTTCACTTCATTGCCGAGCGACAGATTTAATATATCTACATGTGCTTTGATAGCCATTTCGATGGCTGCCAGTATTTGCTCCGTCGTTCCGGAACCACCAGGACCCAGCGCCCTGTACGCAATGATTTTCGCTTCGGGTGCCACCCCCTGGATTCTCCCGTCGGCCGCAATGATTCCTGCAACATGCGTGCCATGATACGTCGCATCGCCTTGATTGCTTTTTGTTTCCATTGGGTCGCGGTCTGAATCGACCAAATCATGCCCGCCTCCGTAACTTCTTCGCAAATCAGGATGCGTGTAATCAACACCGGTATCGATGACTCCAACGGTCACTCCCTTCCCCGTCAGCCTCCGGTTATTTTTATCAAAAATACCGCGCACTTCCTCGGTTCCAATCATTTTAATATTTTCTTCCATTTGTGCCTGATACGATTGCACCGGCTCAATTTTTATAATTTGACTGCTTTTTGCAAGTTGTTCGATTGAGGTTGCGCTGCCCTTGATGGAAAATCCGGTAATCGCTTCACTGAAAACGTGGCGAAGCTGAACATCAGGATAGCTTTTTAGCAGTTTGTTAATTTGTCGTTCTGTTTGCGGTTTTTCGAGGAGGACGATAGCAATCTTGTCGCTGTTTGTTTCCTCGTTTGGAATTGGGGGAATGAGAAGCTGTCGATTTTGTGAAAAAGCAGGATTTGCATAGATGAGAAGAAACGATACTAATAATGCCAATTTTCTCATACCATTCCCCATTTCTTTTTTTCATAGGGTTGGCAGATTGAGGGAATTGTATGCAGGGATTTTGTTTTGGCATTCAGAAGGAAAATAATTTTTCCCTTTTCCCTTTCCTTCTGATAGGAGATTCATTTTTTTAAAGAGGTAATTGACAACATCGCTTGAACCCGTGCATAAAAAATCACGGCATTGCCGGTTCGTAATGGATGTATTTATTAGGAGAAAATAATCAAGTATCGCTTGTTCGTGAGAGGTTTTGGATCTCTTTTTACAATGAGGGCATAACCAACTGGCTGAAATTCTGCTCATACTGAAACATTGACAATCAGGGCATTGGACGCCTTTGATAATGCAATCTTTTGAAATATCGAATTTTTTAAGGATATCATTATGTGGAAGTTGGTGATCTTTTAAAAGGGTTTCTTCGAGGGAATGGAGCCGTACCTTAGTCAGTGATGGGTTCTGATATTTACTTTGAAGTTTCTCTATTTTCTCCAAAAGGCTTTCAGCCAGTATTAATTTTTTGAACACTTGAGGATCTGTATGGGACGTATCAAGCAAGGTTGTGTGATTGCTCACGACTGCAAGATATTCAACAGAAACCGGAGGGAATTTATTCTTTGAGAGCCAGTTTTTCAATTGTAAGTGTTGCCTTTTTGCTTGTAAAATCGGGTTGTTGAATCCTTCCTCAATTTCCCGATACGTTCTTATCATTTGATCCGTCTTGGGATCGATCCTTATTTTACCTGAGATGTTTTTTGATTCTATCACTAATAAGAAATTTCTCGAGGCAAGCAGTGTGTCAATTTGAAATCTCTTCTTGAGCGCCAGATTCAGGTCACAAAAGATTGAAAAATCTTCTTCCGGAAGCAGCGACAAAAAATAATCCACCTGAAGTTCTCCTTTATAGCCTGCCCGCCTTTTTAGCAATTCTCTTTCGATTTGCGGGATTTTTGGGTGGTCTTTACTTATCCTTCTTAACAATGCTTCCAGCTCCAAAATGATCCTCGGAACGGTTCGTGCTTTAATTATCATCCTAAATTCACTCCTTTTTGGTGAAATCATTGAGTATTTCTGTATGTATTAGCATAATTCCTTTTTTTGAGGAGATTTTTTGAAGATGGGGGAAGGATTTTATCCATTTTCGTGCCCGGTTTACAATCTTATGGTCCGGTAAATTCACAAAAATTTTTTTATCCGTAAAATTTTTGTTTTATCCGTATTTTTTGGATTTTATCCGTGAATTTTTCATTTTATCCGTAATTTTTACGTTTTATCCGTGAATTTTTCTTTTTATCCGTAATTAGACAATATTTAGAAAAACAGCGATCTTTTTTCCACACGATTTCAATACATCCCAACCATTCCCAGAAAACCCCTCACTTTATATCAAAAAAACTGACCCCACATATTGAAAGGTCAGTTCCTTCTATTATTTCGTTCCAAACAATCTGTCGCCGGCATCG
>JAUZPT010000371.1 GCA_030705745.1 Bacillota bacterium
AATAATATCGAAATATGGCGATTCAAATTGAATATCTCATGTATGGGGCAGGAATTACAACTGCGTTACAAGCTTTTTCGTAAAACTCCAATTCGATTTAATCCTTCTTCATTGCTGAAAATATATACATATAGGGGCAGAATTCCACAGTTTGTGGTTTTTTAGTGATGGCTTGGTTTGAGCAAAATTTCGAATTGTAGATAAAACTGTGGAATTTGTAGATAAAACACCGAAAATTGTAGATAAAGCAGCAGAATTTGTAGATAAACTCCAAAGAATTGTAGATAACGTTAGAAAAATTGTAGATAACGGAACTGAAACCTGAAATTCGCACTTGGGTATCTGGTTTTTATGGGTGGAGGGGCGTGCGAACCGGTCTAATTTGCAGAAAAAAATATCCAAAGGTATCGATAACGGCATTAAAAACTCATATACCTTTTTCAAAATAAAAATGCCGCTCCTCTTTTAATGAAAAAAGGCCATCATCAATGACGGCCTTTCTGTAAAATCCGATCCAATTAAAATGTTTCCGTTAATGGCGGGATGATTTGTTTTTTGCGCGAAACGACACCGTTCAATGGTGCGGTGTTGTTCTCGAGCTTCACATTAAATGCTTTCTCGACGTGTGCAACAGCCTGTCCGAGTGCAACAGCGACTGAATTATTTGTTAAAATATCTGTCACCACGAACACAAATAAATCAAGATTCTTTTCTTCGATCACGCGTTTCATGGCCAATTCGATATCAGCTTGGCGGATAAGGACGTCCTGCACATCAACTGCATTCACCTGGGCCACTTCCACATTTGCTTCTCCCATCGGGAACACCTTTGAATCAAGGGAAATGAGCTGCTCCACTGTTTTATCGCTTAAATCAGCTCCCGCTTTCAACATTTCCAAACCGTAAACAGCAGAATCGACTTCAGCAATTTCAGCAAGCTCTGCCGCTGCATCGATATCTTCCTGCGTGCATGTCGGTGATTTGAAAAGCAGCGTATCGGATATGATCGCAGACAACATTAATCCTGCAGTCGATTTTTCGATCGTTACTCCCTTTTCCTTGTATATTTTATTTAAAATCGTCGCCGTGCAGCCAACAGGCTCCGCGCGGAAATACAATGGATCCTTCGTTTCAAAATTCGCGATGCGGTGATGGTCGATGACTTCAAGGATGCTTACTTCATCTAGATCATCTGCGCTTTGCTGGCGCTCATTATGGTCAACCAAAATGACGCCATTTACTTCCGCAGCAACCTTCTCAACCAACCTCGGCGCGCTCACCTGAAAATGGTCAAGCACGAATTGCGTTTCTCCGCTGATCTCGCCTAAACGGATAGCCTCCGCGTTAATCTCCATTTTGTTTTTCAGCTCCGCATACGCAATCGCCGAACAAATCGTATCGGTATCCGGATTTTTATGTCCGAAAATGAAAATCTTTTCCATAATAACTCTCCTTTGTTTCCACATGATTTTTTCAATACCACTATTATAAGTTTATTTTACGAAAAAAAAAACCGCGAACCTCTCGCGGCTTTTTCTCAATGCTATTTTAACAAGAAATAAAGAACAAAGATAACGAAGAATACATACATGATCGGGTTGATTTCCTTCGCGCGTCCTTTAACGATCATCGTAATTGGGTAGAAGATAAATCCTACCGCAATCCCCGTTGCAATACTGTACGACAATGGCATTGCGATCATCGTCAAGAAAGCAGGAACTGCAATCTCAAACTTTGTCCAATCAATTTTTCCAAGAGATGAAACCATTAGCACACCAACGATTACAAGTGCTGGCGCTGTAACCGGCGCTGTAACTACCGATAAAAGCGGGAAGAAAAACAGTGACAACAAGAAAAATCCAGCTGTGACAAGTGAAGCAAAACCTGTTTTTGCACCTGAGGCAACGCCTGCAGACGATTCAATATAAGACGTAGTTGTGGACGTTCCAAGGACCGAACCAACGATCGATGCAATGGAATCCGCTAGCAGCGCTTTGCCTGCGTTTGGAAGCTTGCCGTCTTTCATTAAACCGGCTTGGTTTGCTACCGCAACGAGCGTTCCTGCGTTATCAAAGAAATCGACAAATAAGAAAGTAAGGATAATTCCAAGCATGGTCGATGTGTAGAATGAGCTGTCACCAAATGAACTGAATACTGCCCCAAACGTTGGCTTTAAACTTGGTACTGCGTCAACCACTTTCGTAGGCGTTCCAATCAAATGAAAAATCATCCCAACAATGACCGTAATGATCATTCCGTAAAAAACGCTGCCTTTAATGCCACGTGTCATCATGATAACCGTAACAACGATTCCGAAAATCGCAAGCAATGTATTGCCGTTTGTAAAATCGCCTAGTCCAACAAGTGTTGCATCGTTTTTAACGACGATTCCGGCATTTTGAAAACCGATGAATGTAATGAACAAACCAATTCCCGCACCAACCGCGTGCTTAAGGTCCACCGGAATCGCATTGATAATTTTTTCACGTAATCCTGTTAATGTGAGCAACAAGAAGAATACTCCAGAAATCAATACCGCACCTAGTGCATGCTGCCAAGGGATTTTACTTCCCAATAAAACCGAGTAAGCAAAAAATGCGTTCAAGCCCATACCCGGCGCCAGCGCCAAAGGATACTTCCCAAGCAAGCCCATGACAATTGAGCCGATCGCAGCAGCCAGGGCTGTCGCAACGAATACCGCTCCATAATCCATTCTCATGGAGTCTGGAAGATCTTTAATATGTGCAAGCGTCAATGTCAGTGGATTGACGATCAAAATATACGCCATTGCCAAAAACGTCGTTAATCCGCCGATAAATTCGCGTCTGTAATTTGTGCCAAGCTCTTCAAACTGAAAATATTTTTTCATTCTTCTTCCCCCTATTGATCTTTTTTCTTAGTGTCTCAATGATTCTTTTTATATATTCGATTGAGACGTTAAAACAATAAAAAGCGCTCCGGAAATCTACCGGAGCGCTGACAAGGGCATGTGCAAAAGGCAAGGGAACATAGAGAATGCCCCTTTTATTAAACACTGCCTCGTAGTCAAGCCATTTACGGTAGCTCGGTAGAAACTTTTGGGCCATATTCCCAACATTATACGATGCAATATGAAGTTCGCTTTTATTCATACATAGTGTAGCAAGATTGTCGAATGCTGTCAATAAAAAACACGAACATTTTTTATGTTTTTTTATAAAATATTCGTTATTAAGGTTATTTTCGACGCTAAACGGGCGATTCCGCTTTTCTTATTCCCATTCGATCGTTGCCGGTGGTTTGCTCGTAATGTCGTACACGACACGATTAATATGGGCCACTTCATTGACGATTCGGGTGGAGATGAGTTCAAGAACCTCCCACGGGATTCTTGCCCAGTCCGACGTCATTCCATCGATCGAAGTGACGGCACGGATGCCGATTGTGTAGTCGTATGTGCGTGCATCTCCCATGACCCCAACGCTTCGGATATCAGGCAGGACGGTGAA
>JAUZPT010000372.1 GCA_030705745.1 Bacillota bacterium
ACCCGCCTCGTTTTGTCCATCATAAGCGGGATGATGGACATTTTTCGTGTGGACCCGCCTCGTTTTGTCCATCATGAGCGGGATGATGGACATTTTTCATGTGCACCCGACTCGTTTTGTCCATCATGAGCGGGATGATGGACATTTTCGTGTGGACCCGCCTCGTTTTGTCCATCAAAACCCCCACATAAAAAATTTTAGGAATCAAAATGTTTTGCTGCCAAAAAATCTTTCTAGGAATTCTTTATTCTTTCACTAAGCCTTCTATATAAAAAGAAAGAGAAACCCTGCTTTGATAGCATAGTTTTTTGTGTAATAATCAAGTCCATACTACCGGTGAAATTTATACTAAAAATGCTCCTAATGACACCATAGCTTTTTTTAATGCTTGTTCATATGCTTTATCTTTACCTATAACTAAACGGAAATCTGCCATATCTCGAACTGTTGAACGTCCTTCAACTTCATAACCATTTTCAAAAATAAGAAGACAAATTGTAGATTTATCGCTCATTCGGTGAAATTTTTTCTCAACGATCATGTCCTCTAACTTACTCCGTTTTTCATCCTTAATTCCAATAGTTCTAGAATAAGGGATTACTATATGGTCATAAATATGGTGATTCTTACAAGTTACAATAAGAATTTTTTCTCCTTGATGTTCTACGTTATTAATTTCTCCGCATTTTGGACAAATACTTTCTATAACCATTATTCATCTCTCCCTTAAAATTAATTGCTTTTTATTTTTTAGTTATTTTACCTCTACTTTACGTTGAAGAAACCAAATAAATATAAAGAGCAAAAAAAAGAACACTAGTTTACTTAGTGCTCGTTGAATGCAACAAAAGTAAACCTCCTCTCTAAACGCTTACGAGGTTAGCTGTTGGATTCGGACTCAAAGAGTAGCCCTACCTTTTAAAAAAAGGATTCACCCCCAGTACAAATGTACAAAAAATTGGGTCCCCCGCTCCTATTGGATTAAGCGATATAAGGTTGCTTTAATAAAATTATAAGTTTTATGATGATAAATATATTCCTTTATTTCCATGTTGTAAATAGAAAAAAATATTTTAATAATGCTGAGTTATATTTTCAGTATCGTCCCCTATCACCCTTCTAAAGAAATATCACCATCATTTTCGATCAGGATCAGGGCTATCCAGCGTATCAGCTCTGATGGAGGGCGTTTTCCTTCCGATGACGACGGTAGCGTCCAGGTCATCATCACTGGAAACCTGTGGTATTAGCCCGTTTCGAGCGAAGACCTCGACGGTTTGAACCGCCTGACGCTCGCTTGTCTCTATCAGCAGGTGACCGCCCGGTGAAAGCCAGCGTGACGCTTCGGCCGCCACTCGTCGCTGAACGTCTAGCCCGTCAGGACCCCCGTCGAGCGCCACCCTCGCCTCATATTTACGTGCCTCTGAGGGTAATCGCTCGATCATCTCTGTTGGTACATATGGTGCGTTTGCCACTAGGACATCGACACGTCCTATCAATTTGGCAGGCAGCGGCTCGAAAAGGTCACCTTCGTAGACAAGACCTCCTGCGGAAGTGATGTTACGGCGTGCACACCGCACCGCAGCTTGGTCGATGTCTGATGCGTACAACTCGATTCCTTTCAGAGCTGCGGCAAGCACAGCTCCCACTGCACCCGTCCCGCAGCACAAGTCAAGAACGATGGCTCCTTGTTTAGCAAGGGCGGCTGCTTGGCGGACGAGGAACTCGGTACGCCGGCGGGGTACGAAGACCCCCTGATTCACCGCGATTTGGATACCGCAAAACTCCGCCCATCCGATGACGTGTTCCAAGGGCAATCCGGCTGCTCGCTCATCCACCATAGCGTCGAGAGCGTCGGGCGTCTCTGCCACAGAGATGAGCAACTGGGTCTCTTCTTCTGCGAAAACACAACCAGCGGCCCGAAGTCTGGTAACGATGCTTTTATAAATGGTATCTCTAAGAAACCCACCATCATTGAACATTGATCCAATTTTGGGATGGAGTGTTAATTCATCAACATTATTTGAAAATTCACCCTTAGTTGTCGATTTACTGCTATCAATACAATTGATTTGCCCGAAATTTACAGATCCTTCGCTTAAGTCCATAAGCTCTTTCCTTTCTCTTAAACTCGAATATTATAAATATTGTCATAATTATAACATTTAACATCCTTCAACTAAACTTCGTTTCTATAAAAAGCAAAAGTGCTTTACTCATTGAAGTAAAGCACCTTTGGTGACATCTTGAATTAATTACAATTTCAACAATATAGAATAGCATTTGATCTAGTTTATAGTTTTTCCCCATTTGTTGAAATTACGTCTTTATACCAGAAGAAGGACTTTTTCTTTTTACGTTCGAGTGTCCCACTGCCATCATCGTGTTTGTCTACATAAATGTACCCATATCGTTTAGAGAACTCGCCTGTAGACATACTTACCATATCAATGCAGCCCCAGCTTGTATAGCCCATCAATTCAACACCATCTTCAATCGCTTCACCCATTGCTTTCATGTGTTCACGAAGATAGTTTATTCGATAGTCATCATTGATTGACCCGTCTTCTTCTACGTTGTCATAGGCTCCTAACCCATTTTCTACAACGAATAGCGGAATCCGATAGCGATCATACAATTTGTTTAAGCTGATACGTAATCCTTCTGGGTCGATTTCCCATCCCCAATCACTTGCTTGTAAGAATGGATTTTTCACACCGCCAATAATATTTCCTTCTGAAGCTTCCCCTTCTGCTTTAACTTTCTTCTCGGTGCGAGACATATAATAACTAAAGCCGATATAGTCAACAGTGCCTTCTTTAATTAATTCTAAATCTCCATTTTGAATCTCTAATTCAATATTATGTTCCTTAAAGTAGCGCTTAATGAAAGCTGGATACTCACCGCGTACTTGCACATCTCCACAAAAGTAATTGAAAAGCTGTTCTTCCTGAAGGGCATACATGACATTTTCAGGATTGCTATCAAAGGAATAAACAGGTGCAAAGAGAATCATACAGCCAATTTTGGAGTCAGGAATAATCTCATGGCACGCTTTGACCGCAATAGCGCTTGCGACAAATTGATGATGATATGCCTGGAAGGTAGGCTGGTATTTATCCTCTTCTTTTTGAATGGAAAATCCAAGGCCTTGAATCGGCATTAGCAAACTGCTATTGATTTCATTAAAAGTCATCCAGTACTTTACTTTATTTTTATAACGATTGAAAATAGCATTTACATATCTTTCAAAGAACGTCACCACTTGACGGTTCCTCCAGCCGCCATATTCCTTCACGAGGTGGAGAGGCATTTCATAGTGTGAAATCGTGACAATCGGCTCTATTCCATATTTGTGCAATTCATCAAACACACGATCGTAAAAAGCTAAACCTTCTTCATTTGGCTCTAATTCATCACCGGCTGGAAAAATTCGTGTCCAGGCAATTGACATTCGGAATGCCTTGAAACCCATTTCTGC
>JAUZPT010000373.1 GCA_030705745.1 Bacillota bacterium
CAATTGGACTTCTTTTTCGATAGAACTCATATTCACCTTCTCCTTTTCGAACACTTCTCTTATGATTTATACTATACCCTTGTAGGGTATATGTCAATAAGATAAATGAATTTTTTATTTAAATACTTTTCCGAAATTAAGAAAACCCCAATGCAATTTAGCATTAGGGTTTTAAAGTTGGACGGCGGCTGCTTGTGAATTAGTTAAACAACATCGTATCCTTGATCATCAATCGTTTCTTTAATGGTATCAACGTTTAATTCGCTTGGGTTGAACTCAACTTGAACTTGTCCTTTATCCAGGTCAACCAAGACTTTTTCAACACCGTTTAATTTACCGACACTGCCTTCCACGGCTTTCACACAATGGCCACAAGACATTCCTTTTACATTTAAAACTATTTTTTCCATCACGAATTCTCCTCCTACTTTTTCATAAGTTTCTGAACCGTGAGCAGCACTTCATCCAGAACCTCGAGGTCTCCCTCTTGAATTCTCTCGACAACACAGCTCTTCATATGACCTTCAAGCAATAATTTTGCGACACTGTTTAATGCAGACTGTGTCGCGGATATTTGTGTAATCACATCATCACAGTATGTGTCTTTTTCAATTAATCCTTTAATACCTCTAATTTGTCCCTCTATCCGATTCAATCTTGTCACCAGGTTCTTTTTGACTTTTTCAGAATGGTGGCTTTTTCGATCACTATGAAGATGGCACGATTCTTCTTGTTCTATCGTAGTATCATCTTTTTCAAAAAGCATAAGCAGCCTCCTTTGTCATCATTATAGAATACCCTAGTATGGTATGTAAAGTTCTTTCAAATTTGTTAAAAAGATTGTGGTAAAAGTATAACTGAATTTTGTAATATGCAAAAACTCCTCCGATTTATATTTTTCTAGTAAATCGCACATTCAATGTTGAAAGATTTATAAAATGTATAGACAATAGACTTGCACTGCTTATTCACAATTTGTTCACAGGAGAATGCCTTATGAAGCTTAAAACCAAATTTTACATTACCAATGCTATTGTCATCTTCATTTTTTTAGGGAATATTGCGTTTGTTCTGTATGGAATGAACGATGCATCTAACCGCATGAAGGAAATGAAAAACAAAGATATTGCCATAACCCTAAAAGCTGAAAGAATGAAACTTGATGTCGTTCAGGTCCAACAATTTCTAACAGATATTAGTGCAACGAGAGCAGCAGTTGGATATGACGACGGTTTTTCCCAAGCTGAAAAATATTCTGAAGATTTCCACAAAACTTTAAAAGAATTAAAGAGTTTAGACAAACAACATAGGAATCAATTGGATTCCTATACGACCTCGTTTGAGCCGTATTATTCCATGGGCATTCAAATGGCACATGAATACATAAAGGGAGGTCCAGAACAGGGAAACAAAATGATGGGTAGCTTTGACAGCCTGGCGGAAGACATCAATAAAAAGATTGAAACGTACCGTGTACAAAGCGAAAGTAAAATGACCACTTCAATCAGCGCGATGGAAAAGAAAAACGATCAAACAGAATCCATTTCCCTTATTGCTGTGGTTCTCACCACCTTTTGTATGATGGGGTTAACTTTTTTGGTCATGAATCCAATCGTGGCCGCTATGAAAAAGCTTGTTCAAACGAGCCGGGCTATCGCTACTGGAGATCTCTCGAAAACGAACATGATTCACCGGAAAGACGAATTAGGCGTTCTTGCGCAATCTTTTGAAGAAATGAGAACTTCTTTAGTACAGCTGATCACAGGAATATCCCATTCATCTGACAGTCTTTTCAAAAATAGCAAAGAGCTGTTCGAATCTGCGAGACAAACGGATGAGGCAGCCAATCAGGTGGCAGCAACCATCTCCCAAATTGCTGTAGGTTCTGAACATCAGGCACATCAAATCAATGAAATTTCCGAATTTAGCAGTGTATCATTAAAACAAGTAAATAAAGGCTTTGAACTGGCTCTCGATACGCTCGATCAGGCAAAGTTCTCAACAAAGGCAGCCATCGATGGGCAGCAAGCCATCCATCAGGCCATCATGCACCTGGAAGATGTAGCAATGGACGTCGCGCAATCAACAGCTGAAATCGAAAAGCTTGGCGACCGTTCAAACCAAATCGGTAAGATTATCGATTTGATTTCTAATATTTCATCCCAAACTAATTTGCTTGCTTTAAATGCGGCCATTGAAGCGGCTCGCGCTGGTGAACAAGGAAAAGGCTTTGCCGTTGTGGCTGATGAGGTCCGAAAACTAGCAGAACAAACCAATGAAGCCACAAAAGAAATAGCGACTCAAATTGAATTAATCCAATGCGAAACAGTAAATGCCATTACACGCATGAACAAAAACAAGAAAATGGTTGAGGAAGAAGCGGTCTTAATCCAAATGGGAGGAGAAGCCTTAACCAGTATCGTGAAAGCAGTTAAAGATACAGAAAAAAATATTAATGAAATTGTTCCATTATTAACCGATATCACTACAAGTGCTGAAAAAATCAGCACGATGGCAGAAGATGTTGCAGCGATTGTCCAAGAAACCGCCTCTTCTTCACAGGAGGTCGCTGCCGGATCAGAAGAGCAATCTGCGATGAGCAAGGACATTGCCACTTACACCGACGAGTTAACAAAGATTGCAGAGAAACTAAATCAAGACGTACAAACGTTCAAACTAAAATAGAAAATGTGAAAATACATGACAAAAGACAAATAACATCCCAATTTTCATGGATCTTATTTGTCTTTTTCATTCCCTTTTAGGATAGCTTATTTTTTTCTCTCAAAAAATATATATAATCTGTTGAAGTGCTTTTATAGCCCATCGACCATAGCATTGCTGTGATATTTCCCCTATGATACGTTCCGTGATTGGCTAAATGAATGCATATTTCTTCAACTGTATTTTCGAAAATCGTCCCTATCGAATTCTTATAGGTACCAATCCTGGTTAAATCCTCGCTTTTTAGGTAATCAATTAACCTTTGTTGCAATTCCTTTGTTTCTTTCAAAGCTTTCTTTGCACTCTCAAAAGAAACATTTGTCTGGTCTGCTTCTATTCCCCGAATGCGATCAAACCAAAGAGTGTCAACTATATAAAGATGTTCTGCCGTTTCCTTGATCGAGTTAAATACACTGGCAATCTCCCGTGTGAACGCTTCAGGGCAACTATCATTTATATATTGTAATAGCTTGTTAGTTGCCCAAAAATGATATTCCAGTAATTGTTTGGCACCCGGCATTGCTAGACCTCCTTAATAAAATCAATTTACTAAATGCTTTGCAAATAACTAATCCTAATTTTTCAAAAAAGTGCCTAGGGAAAAGCCTCCGGTACATATCATTCAATGGAGGTGTGAAGAACATGGGTGCTAAATCGATGGTGACTTTAATAATATTAATAAAGGGAAAATTGAGAAATTAGAACATTATATAGATTATAGACTTATTATTCATGATAGTGTACA
>JAUZPT010000374.1 GCA_030705745.1 Bacillota bacterium
AGACCTTTCTTAAATAATCCTTCTTTTGTACATAAAGTAATCTATTTATTTATTAATTCTGTACCATATGAGTTATCAATTGCACACAGCCATTCGCCTTGTGCATTTTTCTTATATACATATGTTGCCCTTCTATCCATTGAATACTCCGAATCACTTTTTTTAGCGGCTTCAAGAAATGTATGGGATAAAACCAATGCAGTTTCACCAGCTTCTAAAATAATCATTTCTCCCTGTGTTGGGACAATACTGTTATTGAAGTATTTCGCAATTGCAATAAACGCTTTTTTAATTTCATCTTTTCCTTTTGCAATCGTTCCAGGCTTTACAACTAAAATTGCATCATCTGTATAGTAATTCATCAATGTATCAAAATCTTCATTCTTTATAGCAAGGTCAGCCTTTTTAATTAACTCTTTTAATTCGTGTTCCAACTAAAATTCCCCCTTGATAGCACTATATTGGAAAATATATTAATTTTTAATTTAACTTTAATTTTAGGGTTATCCAAGATAACTTTGATGATGTCTTACGATTTATGACCCTGTAGAGCGATAATGCTTAACGCCGATTTTCCAGATGATTAAACATGGTAGGATGAAGGCAATTCCTGCTAAAGGTGTCAGCATATATAGAAAAGGATGGTCCACTTTTTTATCAAGAATATACAATAGCGGCAAATAATTGGCGCACCCAAATGGGATCACATAGGTGAAGAAGCGAGCGACCCATTTTTGATAAATATTTAAAGGGTATTGTGCCATTTCCCTTCCGCCGTCAGTAAAAATATTCGTGATTTCCAAGCCTTGAATCGTCCAAAAACAAAGAGTGGCGGATAGAATGAAAATTCCTGTGAAAATGAACACACCGCTTACAACCATAAGTATCAGGGTGAGGATTTTCAATCCATTCCATTCAATTGGCAAATTTGTTAATGACCACCAAAGCACGAAGATGCTTTGCAGTAGCCTTCCGAATCGAGTGAATTCGAATTGGCTGCCCATCACTTGCACTACTGTACTTCTTGGACGAACAAGCAAACGATCGAAATCACCGTTCCCTACGAGATTTGAAAAGGAGTCAAATCCTCGGGCGAAGCATTCGCTGATTGCAAACGCCAAATGGATGATTGCGAAGCAAAGGGCAACTTCGAAAAAATTCCATCCCTTGATTTGTCCAAATCGCTCAAACATGAAATAAAGACCAGCAAACACGGTAAACGGAATGAAAAATTGGCCAAAGGATAAAAGCCAAAATGATGTTCGGTATTGCATTTGAGATTTAAATAAAATGGAGATATATTTTCCATACAGGCTCATCTCTCTCAACCTCCTTGTACGACCACTTTTCTTAAAGATTTGTTTAATGCAAACCTTCCAATCAAAACTAGGCCAAGCAACCAAACAAGCTGCACGATAATACCCTTGACCGCTTCCCCTTCATGGATGTTCCCAGAATAAACACGAAACGGAAAGTCCGCCGTTAATCGAAATGGAAGCATATAAACGATATCCTGCATCCACGAAGGCATGAGTGGGACTGGAATAACCGAACCCGCCAGAAATTCTCCGAGTACACTAAATAAAAGCAACGAACCGACCGGTGACATCGTCTTAAATACCGATATATATATGAACATGGAGATTGCCACCAATAAAAACAAACCAAAAATCAGTGCTGCTAAAAATAAAAGAAAGGTTGTGAAACTAGGAGGCAAAGTCATTTTATATGGCTCGGGCAAAAAGAACGTGATGATCAATATTGGAATGCATCGCAGCATTGCGCTAGATAACCGCTGTGCCAATAGTTTTGAAAACCAAAATCCATAAAGTCCTGTTGGTCTACAAAGCTCATAAGCAATATTGCCTGATATTATCGTATTAAAAATCTCATTATCTCGAAACCATAGCATGATAAATGCCAAAAATGATTGCTGAAGCCACATATACGTGACGAGTTGCTTCAAAGAAATAGGCTGGTTATGTATGGCATGCTTATAAAACGCTTCGAAAATCATGATGTACATAAATCCCCAGAAAAATTGCGTTGCTACACCGGCAAATGCGGCTGCTCTGTATTGCATGCCAATGAGAAGACGAAGTTTAAAGACAGAATAATAAGCCCTCATATTTGATAATCCTTATAAAGCTGAACAATGATTTCTTCTATGGGCTGCGACTCGATTTCCATGTCAACCAGATCAACAGTGTTCGACAATTGGGCGACAACCTCCGAAATTACAACCTGTTCTGTATTAACACTGAGTACTGCTCTTTCAGTGGACCAGGAAATTAGAGAGGTGCCGGAGGGTAGAACAAAACGATTTGGATTTTCTCGATAATCCACGGTAATCGTTTTGTTCGTTCCAAATCGTTCTCGCAATTCATTCAGTTTCCCATCATACAATAAACTCCCTTTACCGATTAATATCACCCTGTCTGCCAGTGCTTCAATGTCATTCATATCGTGGGTCGTCAGAATGACGGTAACTCCCTTTTGTTTGTTAATCGTTTTAATAAACTGACGTACGGCAATTTTCGAAACAGCATCAAGACCAATGGTTGGCTCATCCAAAAATAAAATTTTCGGGCTATGCAAAAGCGAGGCTGCAATTTCACAACGCATTCTTTGGCCCAAACTTAATTGTCGTACCGGTATATTGAAAAGCTCGTTAAGATCCAAGGACGCGGCGAGCAAATCAATCGTTTCTTTGTATTCTTTTTCAGGTATTTTGTAGATGTCTCTGAGTAACTCGAAAGAATCCACTACCGGTACATCCCACCACAGCTGTGAGCGCTGACCGAAAACGACACCTATATTCTTTACATACTGCACACGGTCTTTCCACGGAGTAAACCCCATAATCGAACACGTTCCATCGTCAGGAACAAGAATTCCGCTCATCACTTTAATCGTGGTAGATTTCCCTGCACCATTTGGACCGATGTATCCCACTATTTCTCCTGGTTCAATTGAAAAGGAAATATCCTTTAGCGCCTGTACATGTAAATACTCACGAAAAAAAAGCGCTTTAAAACCTTCTCTTAATCCGGTTGAGCGCTTTGCAACCTTAAATGACTTGCTTAATCCCTCGACACGTATCAACAATATTTCACCCCTTTATGACAGTTAGGAAAAAATAGTATCATTCATGTGGAATCCAAGTCAATATTTTTTTGTATTTTTCAGGCGTTTCTGAATATTTTTTATAAACTCCACGGAACTTTCATTCGCTTCAGTACTATCTCCAAATATTTAGTGCATTTCTCATTCCCAAACGTCCAATAAAACCTTTCCTGTGCTTAGCCTGTTTTCGACTAACTCATATTCGCTTACTTCCCTTGCCCATTGCATGAAAAATCATCTGCAGCAGTCTAATTACTTAGATTTCCTGCAATAAAAACGTATTGAGTTTAGGTCAATTCATTACACTTTTTTTGCTTTTACAATAATCGATTCC
>JAUZPT010000375.1 GCA_030705745.1 Bacillota bacterium
CATCCGGAATCGATTATGACTAAGGATGGAAAGAGGCTGTTAGGCAATTTTATTTCACATTATCGCAGTCATATGGCCATGAATCGGGGGTGATTACGAGATGTATTTGAATTTAAATGGTAAAATCATAAAAAAAGAAGAAGCGATGATTTCCCCATTTGATCACGGTTTTTTATATGGAGCAGGTGTGTTCGAAACGTTCCGGGTCTATGGAAACCACTGCTTTTTGCTCGATGATCATTTGGAACGATTGAACAAAGGGCTCGAGGCATTGAATATCGAACGCCAGTTTACACGCTGCGAGGCGGAAGCGATGGTCCAATCCTTGCTGGAGGCGAACCGGTATAAAGATGCCTACATTCGCTTCAATGTTTCCGCAGGAATAGGTGAAATTGGACTTCGCTCTGCACCATATACACAACCAACCATTATCGTTTTTTCAAAACCGCTTTCCCGAATAGATGGAACACAGGAAAAGGAAGCAACGATTCTTTTGCTGAACAGAAATACACCTGAAGGCCGGGAAAGGCTTAAATCACATCATTATTTGAATAATCTTTTTGCGTGGCGCGAATTGGGAGGACTACCGGGGAATGAAGGAGTGTTTCTGACAAAAGAAGGGTTTCTCGCGGAAGGCATTGTCTCCAATCTATTTTGGGTCAAGGGTACCACACTTTACACTCCTTCACTGCAGACGGGAATCTTAAATGGAATTACAAGAACCTTTGTGATCGAATTGGCAAAAAAACATGGTCTGGCTGTAGAAGAAGGATTATACTACCCGGAGGAAGCGCATAGTGCCGACGAAATCTTTCTGACGAATTCGATTCAGGAGCTGACTGCTGTTTCTCGTTTTGCGGACAGAGAGCTGCCGGGCAGTAAGGGGAAAATCGTAAAATTGTTGCATGGAGATTATCAAACTTACAGCAGTTATCTATATAGCCGAATGAATCTTTAAAACGGAGGGTGCTAAATGAGAGGTACGGATCATCAAACGATTCAATGCGGATCGTACACGATTGATTACGGAAAAAAGACGATTATTATGGGAATTCTAAATGCTACTCCGGATTCTTTTTCGGATGGAGGAAGGTTTAACGCCTTGGATTTGGCCGTTCAACGTGCCCGAGAAATGGTTGAAAATGGAGCGGACATCATTGATATTGGGGGAGAATCGACTCGGCCGGGACATGATCCTGTGTCGCTGGAAGAAGAATTGGACCGCGTCATCCCTATTATTAGTGCCATTGCAAAAGAAGTAAGCATCCCGATTTCCATTGATACGTATAAGGCGGAAGTAGCTCGACAGGCTCTTTCTGCGGGTGCCCATATTATTAACGATGTATGGGGAGCAAAGGCGGACCGGGATATGGGTAAAGTTGCGTCGGAGTTCGGTGTACCAATTATCTTGATGCATAATCGCGGCGACAGTGAATATTCTTCGTTTTTCAGGGATGTTGTAAATGATTTATTTGAGAGCATCCGGCTCGTAAAAGAAGCGGGAGTCAAAGATGAAAATATCATTTTGGATCCGGGAATTGGATTTGTAAAAAATTTCAGCGAAAACCTTCAGATGATGAATGATTTGGACAAGCTTGTCGCCCTGGGTTACCCTGTTCTTTTAGGTACATCAAGAAAATCGTTGATCGGGCAGGCTCTTAATCTGCCTGTTGCCGAGCGGATGGAGGGCACTGGTGCCACAGTATGTTACGGAATCCAAAAGGGCTGCCAAATGATACGTATCCACGATGTAAAGGAAATGAGCCGAGTGGCAAAAATGATGGATGTGTTAATGGGGAGGGGATCCAAGAATGGATAAAATTTATGTAAACAAAATGTCCTTTTACGGTTATCACGGTGTCTTTCCAGAAGAAAATCGGCTCGGCCAGCGCTTTATCGTTGATTTGGCAGTCAGTATCGATTTAAAGAGTGCTGGACAAAGCGATGAGCTGGACCACTCCGTCAATTACGGAGAGCTTTATAAAACATGCAAGGACATTGTCGAAGGCAAACCTTTTAAATTGGTCGAAGCACTCGCCGAAAAAATTGCAGCAGAGCTACTGTCATCGTTTGCTCTACTCCATGAAGTGAAAGTAAAAGTAATCAAACCCGATCCACCCATTCCTGGCCATTACGAGTCGGTAGCAGTGGAAATTACGAGGAGTCGATAAAGTGGACAATACAGCTTTCATTGCTCTAGGATCCAATATGGGAGACCGATTTGAGTTTTTAAAAAAAGCAGTTCATCTACTAAGTGAGCATCATGATATTAGACTGGTAAATAGTTCTTCTATATACGAGACGGATCCAGTAGGCTATGAGGATCAAGATTTATTTTTAAATATGGTTGTAAAGGTTACTACGAATTTAAGCGCGGAACACCTTCTAGACACCTGTCTTCAAATGGAGTTGGATCTTGGAAGGAAAAGGGAAATGAAATGGGGTCCAAGAACAATAGACCTTGACATTCTTCTTTATAACCAAGAAAATATTGAAACAGAGAAGCTTATTACTCCGCATCCAAGAATGGCCGAACGAGCTTTTGTCATTATTCCTTTATTAGAGATCGAAAAAGACATCATTATTCAGGGGATGGAAAAACCTCTCCATTTCTATCTGAGTAACATCCCTGATAAAGAAGGAGTCCGAATATGGAAGCGGAAAAATGGGGAAGGCGTATTCGCGCCTACCGAAAGCTGAAAGGCTATACACAGGAAGGTTTTTCGAAGGAACTTGGGATTTCTGTATCCATTTTAGGAGAAATCGAGAGAGGGAACCGTATGCCGGGCCAGGAACTTCTTAACCGGATTGCCGCGGTTTTGCGTGTAAGTTTAAAAGATTTAACTCCTCCTGAAGAATAGGACATATACAACCCAACAAAGATAAGGAGGCAACAATATTTGCTTAAGATAGGCGATATAACAATGAAGAACCAGGTTGTTCTGGCACCCATGGCTGGCGTTTGTAACTCTGCGTTCCGATTAACCGTAAAGGAATTTGGAGCAGGCTTGGTATGTGCAGAAATGGTGAGTGACAAAGGCATCGTTTTTAAAAATGAAAAGACGATGAATATGCTCTATATCGATGAGCGCGAAAAGCCGCTCAGTCTGCAAATTTTTGGCGGGAAAAAAGAAACGCTCGTGGAAGCGGCACGTTTTGTAGATAAAAATACGAACGCGGACATTATCGATATCAATATGGGATGCCCGGTACCGAAAATCACAAAATGTGATGCCGGTGCAAAATGGCTTTTAGATCCGAACAAGATATATGAGATGGTTTCCGCTGTGGTTGAGGCGGTTGAAAAGCCGGTTACGGTTAAAATGCGCATGGGCTGGGATGACAATCATATTTATGCGGTGAGAAATGCACAGGCAGTAGAACGGGCTGGCGGCAAGGCGGTTTCTCTCCATGGCCGGACACGCGTCCAAATGTATGAAGGCAAGGCGAA
>JAUZPT010000376.1 GCA_030705745.1 Bacillota bacterium
ATTTTCCGCATTTGGACCATAAAAATCCGGGAAATGTGCAATTAAAGCCTCAACTCCAGAATTCTTGACGAAATCCTCTACTTGTAAACGAATTTTACCTTGTTTCGTATGTGGATTCTTAATTGATGTCTCAACTACTTTTGTTTCAGCACTTCGACCATACGAGTAAATATTTTCGACAATTGCCAGCCTTGAGGAATTCTCTTTTGCAGCCTGAACAATATTCCGCATAAACGGAAGAAGCTTTTCCTCCCACTCAATATAAGGAATATTTGCTGATTGAAAAATAACATCAACACCCGCGGCAGCTTGTTTTAGATCCTCTAAATTAAAAATATCACCGGCATATATAGATACATTACGGTCATGGCCAAATAGTTTTTCGAGTTTACTCTTTGTACGTGCAAAGGCAGTTACCGCAATGCCTCTATTGGATAATTCTTTCACAATTGAATAACCCATTCCACCAGATGCACCTAACACTAATGTTTTTTCCATATTAATCTCCCCCTACTTATTAACCACTGTTCAATTAAGATCAAAAATGAAGCGAATTTACTTTAAAAGAAAATTCGCATGTGAAACGGCTAAATCCTTTACTTCATCAAAACTGCTAATATGGCGACTGTAATGCGTGACAAATCCATGAAGCGATAAAAAAATTAACCAAATTTCCTGAAGTGTAAGTTTTTTATTAGATAAAGAAAATACACTCTGGGCAAATTTTTCATAGCTAGTATTTGGACCTTGATTAATGAAATTACGCACTTCCTCATCCTTTGTCAAAAACATAATTTCATAGTGACTTTGATGAGTTAATCCAAATTCCATAAAGCCAACTAGGACAGCATGAAGTTTTTCTAATGGATGAAGATCCTTTGCCATGATATCCTCCAACACTTCATCGAGCATATGAAAATGCTTTTCAACTAATGCATAAAATAGTTCTGCTTTATTTTTAAAATGATAGTAGATCGCCCCATGGCTATAGTCCAATTCCTTAGCGATTTGTCGCATGGAGACGTGCTGATAACCTTTTGTCACAAATAAATCATTAGCTGCATCCATAATCATTTCTCTTGTCAATTCCTGTTGTACAGATTTCCTCGGTGACATAGTTCTCTCCTTATTAACCATTGTTCAATTAAAATATAATACATTCAATTCCACTTGTCAATAAATTACAGTTTGAAAAAACTCAGATAAAACAACCTGACCTGTTACTATATATTTTAAATTTCTTCGTAATCAGGATGAACAAAAACGATACCTACTTCGGGCATCGCATTTAAAGCACCTTCCGCACAAGTATTAATAAGATTGTCAGTAATCCAATCTATTCTCATACACCTTTAAATTAGCGTAAATCGCGGATAATACGGGGGCATCGATCTGCTGCTCCTTTGCTTTGTTAAGCAGGAATCCAAAGAAATGGTCGGCCTCGGTTAGCTGCTGTTTTTCCACGTCCCTTTGTAGCGACGATTTCATGCTATAGCCAATTTCAATCATTCGCTTCAACAACACATTTTCCATTCCATCCGCAAGAGGCACGCCAATCGCTTTCATAATCGACAACGTTTCATGAATGACATTTCTAATGGTTTGAAGACCAAACTCCTGATCGCGTATCGGACCGATCGGAGAACGGAATAAAGAGGTGACGCCGCTAAAGGTGACGATAAACAAGTATTTCTGCCACATATCCACAACAATTTGATCAGATAAGCGAAATGGCGCTTTCGTACCGGAAAATACATCCTGCAATTTAAGTATCCGGTCCGTTTTTTCACCCGAACGTTCACCAAAAATCAAATCATGTATCGGGCTTGAATGAATCACTTTTCCTTCATGGTCCAATGTGGTTTCAATCAAACACACACCGCCAAGAACACGCTCGTCCCCAAACGCCTCAATCAGCTTCGGGATATGAGCAATACCATTTAATACAGGCAGAATCATCGTCTCTTCACCTACATATTGACGAACACTTTCAACCGCATCCTCGAGGTGATATGCCTTCGTCGTCATAAGAACCACATCAAAAAAAGGCGCCTCTTCCCCGCTTACTAACGTTTTCGGTCTCAGATTCATGTTTCCATTTACACTTTCGACAATCAGGCCATTTTCCTCCAGTTGCTGCCTCCTCTTTTCCCTTACCAAAAATGTAACATCCTCACCCTTTTCCATTAGACGTCCGCCAAAGTAGCCACCAATCGCCCCTGCTCCAACCACTAATATTTTCATACCCATACCCCCATTTGCTACCTATTCTCATAAGTCATTCCAATAGTCCTTCAATTCTACAAAAATCTCTAATTTCCTCTAACCAATTTAGTTTATCGTTATTTTGAAGAATATTTATAAACGCTACCCACAACCATTTCTCCATTTGGATAATATGATACAAATTTTTTTCCTTTATCCGTGAATTCCCACAAAGTACCGCCCTTATCTCCATCAACTACACCTATCGTTTTCCAAAATGGGATGAAATTAGGAACGTGGATACCTAATTTTTCAGGTTTAGGAGAATTTGTAACTAATACTAATTTGGCATTCTTAGAAACCATTGTGTTGTTAGGTCCTGCATGGAAATGTGGTACAAAAAACAAATATCTAGCCCACCACGCCATAAATAAGATTATTAGAATGACAATCAAGATAATTAATTTTTTCTTCATATATCCCCCTTATTATCAAGTACCAACATATTATCATTCTAAAATTTTTAACATAATTCCGATAAAAAAAGAGTTGTTACAACTCGATTAAACTGGAAGCATAATTTAGAATTTCTTGATATAGTTCTTGCCAATCATGATAATAATCTGCAACATCTTTGGGATTTATAAAAATTCTTTGTGCAGACTCATGCTCTGCTTCAAAAGTATATATTTGCTCAATATTCATGCGATAGAAAACCTGATAACCAACTTTGGGATATGGACTTTCCTCATCCCAATTTGGATTATTGTTGTGGTCAACGATAATATATCCCAGAAGGTGGCATTCTCCATCGACATAGCCTTCTTCCATCGCTTCCCGTTTAAAACATTGCTCGGGAGTTTCTGTTGATTGAATGTGACCACCTGGAAAGTCCCAACCTCTATGTATTAAGTCTACCAACAACAGTTTATCTTCATGAAAACAAAAGCCATGAACACTTGTAATTAAATCATGGATGGGAAGCTGGTTATCACGTTTCCAAGTTAATTTTACTTTTGATTCTCCCCAATTTACATACGTTGTAGTCATATATACTCTCCTTTTCTACAGACTTCTATATGTATCTATTATTTTCCTTTGTTTAGGTTAATCTGGTGTCCGCATCATTAGGCGAAAATTCAAAAAAGCTGTCTCCTGGACAACCCTTTTCTTCAACTGAGGTGAAATTATTTTTATAAGTCTCTAATACGATTTCCATAGTGAATATGCCAATGCATATGTTTA
>JAUZPT010000377.1 GCA_030705745.1 Bacillota bacterium
CGAATGGAAAGATTCTTCATACATCAATATGATTTATGAAATTGCACCTGAATTAAAAAATTCAGAGCCAGGCAAACTCAAATGTAAACGTTTGCCGTTCTTGAAAAACGTCATCGTTTTAGGTGAGAAAAAATACCCAGGTACTTATTCCTGGCAGGATTTGCTTCTGTTCGGTGAAACGGTTTCTGATAAGGAATTAGATGAGCGAATGGATTCACTGGAACCGAGTGATGCAATTAATATGCAATATACTTCAGGTACGACGGGATTTCCGAAAGGTGTTATGCTGACACATCTTAATATCGTAAATAATGGCTATAATATAGCAACATGCATGAAACTTGATCACAAAGATCGTTTATGTATACCTGTACCGTTTTTCCATTGTTTTGGCTGTGTGCTAGGAACGATGGCTTGCGTTTCAGTTGGTGCTACGATGGTACCAGTTCAGGATTTCAATCCAAAAAAAGTACTCCAGGCTGTCCAGGACGAGAAGTGTACAGGCCTTCACGGAGTACCAACCATGTTTATTGCTGAATTAAATGACCCTGATTTCAATCAATTTGACTTATCAAGCCTAAGGACAGGAATCATGGCAGGCTCGAATTGCCCGATTGAGGTAATGAAAGCGGTTATCGAGAAAATGGGCGCAACCGAAATCACTATCGCATACGGCCAAACGGAGGCATCTCCTGTCATTACTCAAACAAGGACGGACGATCCAATCGAAGTTCGTGTTGAATCCGTAGGAAAAGCACTGCCTAATGTTGAAGTAAAAATCGTTCAGCCTGGAACGAATACTGAAGTAGCCCCTGGAGAGCAAGGGGAATTGTGCACAAGGGGTTACCATGTAATGAAAGGGTATTACAAAAATGAGCAAGCAACGAGAGAAGCAATTGATTGTGATGGTTGGCTTCATACAGGAGATTTGGCGGTAATGGATGAAAAAGGCTATTGCAAAATTACGGGCCGGTTAAAGGACATGATTATTCGAGGGGGAGAAAATATTTACCCGCGAGAAATTGAGGAATTTCTTTATACTCATCCGGCAATATTGGATGTGCAGGTTGTTGGGGTACCCGACTCGATATATGGTGAAGAAGTCATGGCATGGATAATTGTGAAGGAAGGAATGGAGGCCAATTCAGAGGAAATAAGGTCGTACTGTGGAGGGAAAATTTCGAAACACAAAATACCAAAGCATATTGAATTTACCGATTCCTATCCAATGACCGCCTCGGGGAAAATCCAGAAATTCCGACTTAGAGAAGAAGCGAAAGAAATGGTTGCTGAATCAAAAAGCGTATAAGTAGGCTCAAAATACCATTATTGCTGAAATAATCAGCATGCCTTTTTCAGATGATGTTTGAAACAAGCATGTATTGTGGTAAATATAAAGTGCCATCATCTTAGAAAGAAGGTATGCAAAATGAAGATATCGGTGGATAATGGCTTCTACGAATTGGCCTATGGAACTGAAAAATATAATAATCTTCAATTTATTCGATTGGATACGATTTGCGATGTAGCCTATGTAACAATGAAAAATGTGTTCACTGGTGAAATGCTTACCTTTGAACAAAAAAAAATTAATTTGGTTAAAAAGAATACCAGGCTAGCCTTTTTTTCTCACTCAACCATGAATGGGGTTGCAGAAGAGCCGTTCCATTCCTTATACTAGAATGGGAAAAGAAAGGGTGTCAAAAATGATTCATTTAACATGGCAAAATCGTGAAACGTTAAAAAAGGTTTTATGTGTCCATACTAACGCAGAGAAGTTCATTGTCAATCAAGCGTTAACGGAAGGAAAAGAGTACGAAGTTAAAAATGAAACTGAAGAATTCTATTTCCTGATTGATAACACGGGAAGAGTAGGCGGCTTTTACAAGGATTATTTTAAAGAAGCCTAGTAAATCGGACTGCCAGTTTAAAAGCTGGCGGCCTTTTTTATGGAGAAATATACTTTTTACATTGGGGTGCGGATGAAAATGTGGGAGTCTCTTTTTAATTTGGAAGGGAAAGGCGTTCAATTATTACCTATGGAAATGAAACATGTGGATGGTTTGTGGGAGTTTGCTTCCAAAAACGAGATTTGGACATATATGCCTAGCAAAGTTCGAACGAAGAATGATTTGGAAATGATTATGAAACTAGCGTTGGAAGAACGTGAAAAAGGGTTGCAATATCCTTTTGTCGTTTTAGATAAAACAAATAATAAATTGGTAGGAAGCACAAGATATTTAGATATTTCCTCTAACAACAAAAGCCTTGAAATTGGATGGACCTGGTATGATCCCGCAGTGTGGCGCTCACATGTGAATACTGACTGCAAGTTTATGTTGCTTGAGCACGCTTTTCAAACTTGGAACAGTAATCGTGTGCAGTTTAAAACGGATTTACGGAATATACGGTCTCAAACGGCAATTGGCCGGCTTGGTGCCCAAAAAGAGGGGATACTACGCAAAGATCGTGTGCTGTCAGACGGTTTTGTGAGGGATACGGTAGTCTTTAGCATCTTAAAAGAAGAATGGCCAAAAAGAAGGGGAATTTTCGTTAATAAGTTATTAAAAGGAGTATAATTTTAAGATGGAAAGTGCACATTAATCGAAATTCTATACGCTTTCTTGGTTATAATTCTATGTTAATTTGAGGTGTACATATTGATCTATGTTTATGTAGGAATTGGCGGGGTTGCAGGAAGCCTTCTTCGTTTTGGGATTTCCAGTTTGGTAGGGGCATTTACAGTGGGAGAATACCCAATTGGCACCCTCATAATCAATTTGAGTGGATCATTTCTTTTGGGATGGATTTCCGCAAGATATGTGAAACCCAAAATAATTAAACCTGAGGTCGCTGGCCTGATTACAAGTGGGCTTATCGGATCATATACAACGTTTTCTACTTTTTCTGTGGAAACTGTCAAGTTAATGAACAATGGGAATTGGTTATTTGCACTTAGTTATGTTGTGTGTAGTTTGGTAGGGGGTCTTATGCTCGTGAGATGGGGCTTGTTGACAGGGGAAGCAGGAAGTAGAAATGAGAAAAATGCTGTATGATTGAGATGCTGATGGTTTCGATAGGTGGATTTTCAGGAGCAGTCGTGAGGTTTGCAATCAGCAAACAATTAAATGCAAAGAGCAAGTCAGATCTCCCAATCGGAACTTTGTTAATTAATTTGACAGGCTCCTTTCTGCTAGGATTTCTTTGGGGACTTAAAATAAAAGGGCATATGTATTCCTTATGTGGAATTGGATTTATGGGAGCCTTTACCACATTTTCGACGTTACAGCTCGAAGCCGAAGAGAGCAGAAGGTTAGGTAAGAAATTCGTCTTTATTCGCTATTTAACTTATTCCTACGTGGGTGGAATTACCCTTGCTTTTATAGGAAGCTCGGTAGGAAGATTGTTTTTATAAAATTCTTTAATAA
>JAUZPT010000378.1 GCA_030705745.1 Bacillota bacterium
CCTGCCTTCTTCATCAGCATCATCATTTCCAAGGCCAATATGTACGGACTCAGGCATTATTTTCGAAAAAACAGCTGTTCCGGAATACCCTTTTTTCACCGCATAATTCCAAAATTGATGGTAGCCTTGAAGCTCCAGCTCGATTTGTCCTTCTTGAAGTTTTGTTTCCTGCACGCAAACGATGTCTGCATTTACGTCTTCAAAATAGTCCAAAAAGCCTTTTTTTACACATGCTCGAATGCCATTTACATTCCAAGATACGATTTTCATTGAGTTCTCCTTGATGATCAAATTTCACAGAATCATTCGTTTTCCAATTTCAATTCTTTTTTCATGAGCTCCAAATTTCCTCGAAGAAACTTTTCCATCACTTTCGGGAAATCATAGTGTTTCAAGATTTGAAAAGCTTCGACTTCCTTTTTTTCCAGCAAAAGCTGTCTTGTATTATGTATATATTTTCTCGATTCATTAATTCTCTTCGTGATTTCATCTATTTCAGTCGTAACAGAGCCGTGTCCAGGAATTAAAAGTTTAATAGAATGCCGATTTAAAATAGCTTCTGCTGTCTCAAGCGTTTTCTCATAGTCGATACTACTTGAGTAAATATACGGAAATTCGATATCTGACAAATAATCACCTGCGATCCATAAGCCAAGCGGTTCTATCACAGTAAACAAACCGTCATTCGTATGGCCGTTTGCAACATAAAAAGTAAAACAGTATTCTCCAATTTGCAAATTTTGACCATCTTCTGATACGAGATACGAAATTTGCGGGTAGGCAATTTCATAATTTCTTTTGATGTAATAGGAATCGTCAAAATCGCGGATTTGTTCGAGGATAGAATCTTTCTCCAGATTCCGTTCCATTCCCTTGCTTCCAATTGTGATGGCATCTGGGAAGGCATTGTAGCCGATAATATGGTCATAGTCAGAATGAGTAAATAGCAAATAAAGGGGCCGTTCGCCTTTTCTAGAATAAACATAGTGGCGAATTTCCTCCACCTCACCTGGCAGCCAGCACGGATCAACGACGAGCATAAAGTGATCCGTTTCCACAACAGTGGAGGTTGTTTGATAGAGCGAGCTATGAAAAATGGTCGTGTGTTTATCTTTATAGCAAATCATTAGAAAACTCCTCTCCCGAAACCTTTTCTCTATTTTACAATAAAAGATGCTCGATATCACGGCTCAATTCTTGTGGCCAGCCAACTGAATAATTGCTTCCATTTTTTTAAAAATGGTGGAAATACATTTCTTGCATTTGTTTTGATAAAAGCTGCGACACGGGAACGATTTTTATTCCGCGTTGACTGAATTGGCCAATTGACTGAAAAACACCGGACGAACATATATTTCCCGATACCCCTACATGGCCGATCGCAATTCCCGTACCTTTTCGTTCGGTAATTCTTGCGAGCTTGCTCATTTGTTTACGGACATGCTCAGCCGAAGAAATATCGTCAAGGAAAACATCCCTGCTTAAAATCGGAACGCCAAGCTCTTTGGCCAGCGCCGTAAATTTCGAATTCGGACTCGTTCCACTGTCAACGATGTACATTCTTCTTTCCTTGGCGATCGTAACGATTTCTCTGACGATTCTTTCATTTTCGACGGCCAAGGAACCCATGTGGTTGTTCATTCCTTTTGCATACGGTACCGTGTCAATCGCCTCTTCGACACGCTTTCTTACTTCCTGTGTCGATAAATTGACCGTAATGGGCTTCGGACCAAGCCACGATCGTTTTCCTTTTTTCGGCTCCATCGGTAAATGGACCATCACTTCTATGCCGTTTTTATGTGCCCATACGGCATGTTCCTTAGCTCTTGGCGTAAAGGGCATAACAGCTGCAGTGATGGGAATATCGCCTTCTAAAAATTGCTTTACTCCACCAGTTCCCCCGCCAAAATCATCAATAATAATTGAAGCCTTTAAATCGCGCGCACTTCCATGTGCGGGTGTAGCTGGAAAAAGAACTACATAAACCATTATCATGAGTATCGTACCGATAATTTTTTTCATAATGCCCCCAAATGTTATGGATTTTAGCTATAATTTGTCCCGAGGCAGGCATTTCCATTCTAATTTCACCTATGATGGTTTTTGAATTGGAAAATCACTAACGAAATTAATTTTCATCCTTCATAAGATAAAAATTTCCTAAAAAAAAAGAGCCATAGAGGCCCTTTTCGTCTTGTTATTCTGCGTCGTATACTTCCACTTTTTCCATGACGTCACCGTTTCTCATCGCTTTGGCTGTTTCTAATCCAGATGTTACTTTGCCAAAAACAGTATGAACGCCATTCAAATGTGGCTGTGATTCATGTACGATAAAGAATTGGCTTCCGCCAGTGTCTTTGCCTGCATGCGCCATTGATAAAGAACCTGGCTCATGCTTATGCGGATTTCCTTGCGTTTCACATTTGATCGTGTAGCCTGGACCACCCGTACCAGTTCCAGTAGGGCATCCTCCTTGACTAACAAAACCAGGAATAACTCGGTGGAAATTCAATCCGTTGTAGTATCCTTCTTTTACTAATTTTTCAAAGTTGGCAACTGTGCCTGGAGCTTCATTCGGGAATAAATCGAATTCGATTTTTTCACCGTTTTGCATTTGTATGTATCCTTTTTTCGCCATTACTTTCATCTCCTTATTGTTCGAAATCTATCCTATCATATCATTTTTCATCCCAATAACAAAGCAAGGTGCATTTTTCGGTATGAATTTTGAGGAATAATTGTTGTGCGATTGTGGTATAATAGAAGTATCCCTTCCGAACATTCGCTTGTTGCGGGACACTTAACCATGTACGGACGGAAGGGATAGGTGCCGGCTTTATGCCGGCATTTTTTATTTGATTAAAGAAATTTTTACCCTTCACTCGAGGAGTTTTGTTCAACATAATCATTATTTTAACAACCACTAACTCTGCTATTGAATATTCTTAGTGATACTGTTTATTTCCCAAGTTTCATAAGGTGTGAAAGGTAATGGTGTTAAATAACAAGCTAGTCTAATATTATATCTTTTACCATTTATCTCCACGACTTCATCTGAAAAAAGTGTCCCGCCATCAAAGGGTTGTTTAACACTGGATAAACGTTTTATTTGAAGAGGATGTTGCAAATTAGTAATTTCTTTTACTACCTTAATATCTGTCGAAGGACCAAAAGCCCTATTTGTTTTTAAATGATTTAGATCATAAATTAGTCTTGTTTTTTTATTCCAATCAGAGTGACCTATTACTGGAATACTAATTATTAGGAAAATTGCTATTAGCGAAATGGTTAATTTTGTAACCATACTCCTTCGCAAAAATAAAATGACAATCATTAGAATCAGCAATAATAACATACTGAGCGTTGCCCCTGCATCACTCATTAAATAAATCATTGAATCACCTTTCCCCAATAGCTTATTA
>JAUZPT010000379.1 GCA_030705745.1 Bacillota bacterium
GTTGGAGCACTGCTTAATGGTTTAGGAACTTTAGTTTATAGTCTTGCACCGAATGAAGTCGTATTACTTCTGGCTAGATTATTGGTAGGAATTGGGGATGCGACCATTTGGGTCAATTTGGTTTTGATATTAAGCCAATGGTTTAAAGTGAAAGAATTTGTTGGATTACTTGGTGTAGCGGGGATGACGGGGAGCTTAGGATTTTTAATGGCGACGGTTCCTTTTTCAACTTGGATAGCCTTATCTGGTTGGAGGGCACCATTTTTTACAGTGGGAATTATTTTATGTCTTTGTGGAATTCTTCTTTATTTTGTACTTATAAAAAAGCCAAAACGAATGATAAAGAACGATTCTGTAACTATAAAAACAAAGCCTAAACGTGAAAAAACTCTTATTTTGTTACGTCGAATATTTTCCACTCGTCAAGCATGGGCAACATTCCTTTGTCACTTTGGACTTGTTGGTACGTATGTAGGATTTATTGGTTCATGGGCAGTTCCGTATGGGATGCATGTATACAACATGACACGATCAAATGCGAGTCAACTTATTATGTTCGGTCTGTTTGGGGCTCTCATTGGAGCTCCTCTAACAAGTTGGATTTCAAGTCGCTTAGAATCAATCAAACGACCATATATTGTTGTTCATATCATGATTGTTTTAAGTTGGGTTGCATTACTTTTATTTAGTGGGAAGCCGCCATTTTTCATGCTTATTATTCTGTTCTTAATCATTGGTTATGGAAATGGTGCAAGTTCTTTAACATTTGCCGTCGTTCGGCAATCTTTTCCAATGAAAGAGGTAGGTGTTGTTTCAGGATTTGCGAATACTGGAGGATTTTTAAGTGCCGTCCTACTACCAAGCATTTTTGGGAAAGTTTTAGACCATTTTCATACTGCTGCGAGTAGTGTGGGATACCATTACGGTTTTATTATTCCAGTCATTTTCTCAATGGTTGGCTTAATTGGAGGAACTCTCATTAAGGAACAACGTCAGGAAGTACAGCAGGCAAGTAAATGATATTTAGTTTAAATGAATTCCTTGAGAAAGAAAAAGTGGACCGCTTTCTCTTTTTTTGATCTTAGGCTATGTACTTAGGAACAAAAAGGGGGAAAAGAATAGAGAAAACCGGTTAGTTAATTCCAAAAAAAAGCCTTACGAAAACATATTAATATGTTCGTAAGGCCTTTTATTTTGATTTTTTCAATATAATGGATTATTGATCAGCAAGAAGATTTTGATTCCCAGATCCCCACTTAGCAGTCATAGTGATTCCTGTAATTTTCCACACCTCATTCACTTTTAGTAAAGAAAAATTATATTCCCCACCTAAAATCCATTTATGATCTCCAAATTTATTGGGATGTTCATGAATTGCTTGGAAATATGCTTTACAAGTTGCTGCGGATTCACCTTGTAACTCAATTATATGATTTGTAATGACATGCTGAGTCATTTTATATTGAGATAGTGCTGGCTCCCAATGTTTTACTAAAGCTTCAGCATCAAGCTTGGCTGGTTCTCCGCCTGCTAATGATGTGTAATCAATTGTTATTTGATCGGTGAATAGGTTTCTTAAATTATCCCATTCATGATGATCTGCAAAATACGAAAATTTAGAAATGGATTCCATAATGGAAAATTTATTAAGGATGGTTTGCATTGTTGTAGTTTCCATACTATTTGTTAACTCCTTCATACATAGATTTAGAATAAAAGCAGGACCCCAAGAAATGGTGATCCTGCTATTACATCGTTACACGTTAGTGAGTACTAATTTTGAAAGTACTTGTTTGACTTCATTTAGCATGTTTTTACGGTCTTCATCTGTGACAAATGGGACTGAATGGAAAAGCGGATGTGCAATTGTTTCAATTCCTACAAAGGCAAGCGTTCCTATTTCCATACTGATTTCTAAAGGTGAAATCAAGTTGTATGCTTCTAAGGCTTCTTTTGGCTGGCCTGTCGTTTGAAAAATAATCGCTTTCTTATCTTTTAATAAACCTTCGGCGCCATTTTCTGTATATTTGAAAGCAAATCCATTTAAAAACACTCGATCAATATATCCTTTTAACATTGCCGGCATATTCGTCCACCATGTTGGATAAATAAATACTAGCTGGTCGGCCCAAGCAATAGCATCTTGTTCTGCTTTAATATCTGCTGGAGTTTGATTTTGAGAGATCTGGACGAAATCTTCCCCAGACAAAATCGGATTGAAGTTCATTTCGTATAAATCACGAACTTTCACCTCATGGCCATTTGAAGTCAATTCAGTGACTACTGTTTCTTTAATTGCAGCATTGAAGCTAGCTGGGTTTGGATGTGTATAAATAACTAAAGTTTTCATTTTTTATCTTCCATTCATTTTTTAATGTTTATTCAACTAATTGATATTTCAAAGATTAATCCGTTGAAGACCGATTAGCGGCCTGCGCGTAAATTTGGATTTGTTACATAAGAAGCAAGTGCTTCTGCGCTTTCTTGAAGGCTTTCTTCAGTTAGCTTCATCAGTCCTTGTAATAGGAAAGAGGGTAAGAAATGCATGCCTGACAGGTTTGATGTCGCTTGAAGAGGGCGAGTTAATTCACTCATGGAATAGTGATTGTATCCGCCAGCACGGTATGCTTCAGCTGGACCGCCAGAAGAAATAGCAAGCATAAACTCTTTACCATGCAATTTGTTTCCTCCTGAGCCGTAGGCAAAACCGTACGCTAATACGACATCCTGCCATTGTTTTAACAAGGCTGGAGTGCTGTACCAATAGAAGGGGAATTGCAGAACAATACGATCATGCTCCAATAATAGCTGCTGCTCTTTTTCTACATCGATTTCAAATGTTGGGTAAAGTGAATATAAATTGTGAACCGTTACATTTTCTTCTTGTTGAAGACGGTTCATCCACGTTTTATTTACTTTCGATTGCTCCAGGTTTGGATGTGCAACAATGACTAAAGTTTTCATTTTTATCAACCTTTCTGATTTTAGTTTCGTAGTTGTTTGTACAGACAAAAGCATTTAGTGTTTGATTCGATAAAAGAAAGAGGGAGTACCTCTTTGAGTATAATAATTATGCCAATACCTTTGATGGTTGAAGAACGTAATCTACATATGCTTTTGCACTTTCTGCAAGTTCTTCATCTGAGACATGCATAACACCATTTAATACAAATAATGGCATAAATTGAGCGCCAATGAGATTGCTAGTTTGCTGTAAAGGAGTTGTTAAGGTCTCCATGGTAAAATTATTAAAGCCAGTTGACTGGTAAGAATCTTTTGGTCCGAAGGTTGAAATTGCAAGGCCTAGTTCTTTGCCATAAAGCTTGTCGCCACCTTCCCCGTATGCCCAACCATAGGAAAGCACTTCATCTTGCCATTGTTTCAATAAAGAAGGTGTGCTATACCAGTAGAATGGGAA
>JAUZPT010000038.1 GCA_030705745.1 Bacillota bacterium
AACTCCTTAAGTGAACAGTAAAAATGTCCTTCATCCCTTTGTAAAAGAAATACTTAAATATATTAATTTAATAACCATTATAAAATATTAGCTGATTTTGAAACGGTAGGAGAGACTGTTTTAATAAAGATTAAAGTTTCGTCGACAATTTTTTGTTTATCATGATCCATCGTTGCGACATGGTAGGAATTTTCAAGGATGATCGATTTTTTTAACTGAGAAGAGATGTTTGAATAAATGTCATCCGAATTTTCAGGAGGAACGACATGATCCTCTTTAGATTTTATAATTAGTGCAGGGCAAGAAACACGTGATAATATCCGTTCTGTCCGAACGAGCAAGTGTAACAGGTTTTTAATGGCGGCCACTGGAACTGAATTATACACAATTTCATAAACATTCTCTGCCTTAATATCTGGTCTATCTTCCGGTATGAATCTTATCGTTTGTTCAGTTAAATAGGATTGATAGCTTGGAACAGATAAGGCAGCGTTTATCGTGATGATTCCACTTAGAGGAACAGAAAGACTAGCCAAATTCAGTGCAAGTGCGCCACCCATGGATTGGCCTATGACAAATACTTCGCGGCAGGATTTTTTTAAGAAAGAATATGCTTGATAGATATTGTTAATCCAGTCATTAAAATGGCAAGCCTCCAGTTCATGATAGTGGGTCCCATGTCCTTCAAGTCTTGGAGCAAAGACGGTAAACCCTTCGCTTGCAAACCTTTCTCCAACATAGCGTACGCTTTGAGGAGTTCCATTAAACCCATGGCAAATTAGAATTCCAATTTCATTTCCTTTAAAAAAGAAAGAATCTGCGCCATCAATGATTGAATAGTGTTTTTCCATATGATCTCCTCCTAAATAAAAACTCTTTTTGCCTTGGCTGCAAAAAGAGTGCGGAGACACTTTTATCAACCAAAGCCATAGCTTTGCTGGTGGGAGCACCTTGCAGTTTGCAGGTTGCTGTGAAGTCGTAGAGCCAGATCTCTCGTTCACTCTTGATAATTTTATTTTGTTTTTTATAATTCCTTGTTATCCGATAGGTATTAAAGAAATGGTACCATCTTTCCAAAAAAGATGTCAAACATTTTCTTGACATCTTTATCCAAAACAATTACATTTTATGTTATAAATTAATATGATTGTTTCTTATCAAGAGAGGTGGAGGGAACGGCCCTTTGAAGCCTCGGCAGCAGACTCAATAGGAGAACTGTGCCAATTCCTGCAAGTATATTGCTTGCGAGATAAGAAGAGTGATTGCTTATTAAAACTGACAAACTCTTCTTGAAAAAGAAGAGTTTTTATTTTTTAACCTAATTGTTAATTTTTTGATGACTTGGGGGGGAGAATGGTGTCTAGACTATCGGAAGTAGTGGAAAACAGAAAAGCGAAATTAATCGAAGTTCTAATTAATCACAATGTTTTTAAAACAACGGATCAAAGGCATTTGTACGATGTTCCGTTAAATATATTGGAAAGTGAATATAAATTATTGAGGAAAAAAGAAGAAAAAGCTTAAAAAGATATTTCTATATCCTGGAATCCATTTAGGATATTATTAATATCAACCAAATGAATAGTAACTGGGGTGTTGGGATGGAAACTGTTATTCGAATAAGAGAATATGACACACGGGACAATGAAGATGTCGTTGATTTAATTTTATCAATTCAGCAAGAGGAGTATGGGATTCCAATCTCGAAGGAAGACCAGCCGGATCTTTTTCAAATCGAATCTTTTTACCAAAATGGAAACGGGAACTTCTGGGTGGCTGTCTTTGAAGATAGAGTTGTAGGCACAATTGCTTTAATAGATATTGGAAACGGTCAGGTAGCTTTAAGGAAAATGTTCGTTAAAGAAGAATTTAGAGGTAAAACTTTAAATACTGCCAATCTATTGCTTGAAAAAGCAAAAGAATGGACACGTGAAAAGAACGTGAAGGAAATTTTCCTGGGAACGACGCTGAAGTTTGTAGCTGCACAAAGATTTTATGAGAAAAATGGGTTTCAGTTAATTGAAAAAGAGGAACTTCCCGAAAGTTTTCCAATTATGCAGGTCGATAGAAAATTTTATAAATACTATGTTCCTTCCTAAATCCACGGATGCATAATAAAAAGAAAATACGGCAGGCATGACCGTGTCTGTCTTAATTTTCCCATTTTTGTCCCCCTGTTCATTGCCTTGATAAAGCTCCTTTCCAAATTCTTTTCTGAATAAAATCTTCGACCATTTTTCCAAACTACAATGAAGTCTTCATAGAATTTAAATCGTTGGAGGTGTCCATCTATTTTAATTCTGAAAAATTGTGTTTATCTTCGTTTATTTTTTACATTATCGCAAAATGACACGAAAGATTTGATAAATCAATGGACAAAAAGTATAAAATATATTGTATGATCAATACGAGTTTATAAAACAGAGAATGAAAAAAGATATGATTTTTTCGCAGAGAGGAGGAACGAGCATGCACGAGAAAACCCTTGAGAATTGGGTAAAAGATGAATTGGAAAAACTACGTGCCAGAGTTAGCGAACTTGAGAGCAGGGAAGATCAATTATTAAAGAAACTCCGCCATAAGGAGGCATTCTATTTAAAGATTCTTGATGAATTACCTATCAATATTTTCTTGGAGGACTCTGATGGACACACGATTTTTGCGAATAAGCAGGCATGTGAGGCAAATGGGCTGAAATTGGAAGAACTCGTAGGGAAAACCGTTCATGATTTTTTTCCTGAATACATTGCAAATAAAGTTCGTCAGGATGATCTACAGGTCTGGGAAGAAAAAAGGCTTATTACACAAGAAGTGATTACCGGATTTAAAGGCAAGGAATCGCACGCTTTGACAGGAAAAACGATTATCCATATAAATGAATCGGAAGAGGATTTTTTGCTCGGTTTTGCTTTGGATATTTCAGATCGTGTTCGGGCTGAAACGCTGTTAAGGGAAAGTGAAGAGAAATTCAGGAATCTGATTGAACAGGCAGCCGATAGTTTGTTTCTACTTGATCTCCATGGCCAGATTATTAATGTTAATTCTGCTGCCTGTGAGCTTTTGGGATATACAAAAGAAGAACTTTTACAGAAAAAGGGGAATGTTTTATTTAACACTTTAAGTAATAAAATTTCAACAATTTTCAAAGACGTTTCCGGGAATAAATCCAGCCACTTCGAAGACAAGATAAAAGGTAAAGAAGCTATTGATATTTCTGTTGATATTAATCTCCGCCAAGTGCAAATCGGGGATAGACCTCTTTTCCTTGCGATGTGCCGGGACATTCGTGATAAGAAGAAAGCAGAAGCGATGATGGAGCATATGGCTTATCATGATGCATTAACAGGTCTGCCAAATCGATGGTTCATCGAATCTAAGCTACAGCATATCCTTACTTTTAATGATGGCCTCGAAACACGATTTGGCATTCTTTTGCTCGATCTTGACCGCTTCAAGGTAATCAATGACAGTTTAGGTCATCAGTCGGGGGACCTTCTCTTAAAAAAAGTTACAGAACGTCTCCAAAAAGTGATGGAAGAAGGCTGTGTTCTTGCGAGATTCGGCGGGGATGAATTTATCGTGCTTGTTCCTAAATTGCAGGAAAATAAGAGAGTTTGTATGATTAGCGAAAAAATAATGGGAATTATGGAAGAACCCTTTACTATTCATGACCAAAAATTCACTGTTACAACGAGTATTGGAATCAGCATATACCCTGAAGATGGAATGGATGCGAATACGCTCATTAAAAATGCAGACTTAGCCATGTATCGTTCGAAAGATCAAGGCAGGAATGAATATACGTTCTTCAATGTCTCTATGAATGAATTTGCCATTGATCGAATGGATAAAGAAATACTCCTGCGCCAAGCACTGGAAAACAATGAGTTTGTTCTTTATTACCAGCCTAAAATGAACATTCATACCGGGGACTTCCAGGGAGTCGAAGCGTTGATTCGCTGGAAAAAGAACAATGAAATACTGTATCCAGATTCATTTATTCACATTGCTGAAGAAACTGGATTAATTGTTCCGATTGGTGAGTGGGTAATAAGAGAAGCGTGCAGGCAGTGTAAGGCTTGGCATGATTCGGGAATGGACAAAATAATGGTCAGCGTAAATATTTCGATGCAACAATTCCATAAGCAAAAACTTGAAGAATTAATTGCAGCGATTCTTCAAGAAACAAAATTATCTCCAGAATCTCTGGAATTAGAATTGACGGAAAGCACAGTCATGAAAAATCCTAAAGAAGCAGCTATTGTTCTTAATAACCTTAAGGCTTTAGGCATTTCTATATCGATTGATGACTTTGGAACCGGATTTTCCTCGTTAAGTTATTTGAAACACTTTCCGATTGATATTTTGAAAATAGATCGATCATTTATCACCAATTTAGAGTGGGATGAGGCGAATACGGCCATTGCTTCAGCTGTAATTTCCATGGCGCGCAGCTTGAATATGAAGGTGGTGGCAGAGGGAATTGAAACAAAAGAACAATTGGATTTCTTAAAGGGGAAAAATTGTGATTTTGCTCAGGGATACTTGATTAGCCGCCCGCTAGAAGAATCACACATTACTCATTTCCTCGAAAGAAATCTAAAATATAATAATAAAACGGCTACCCTCCATCAATGAGGAACGCCGTTTTTTTGTCCTGTTAATTAGAATTTATGTACACTCGATTAATCTTGAAGACAATGATTTTTAAGACGAACGCCCTTGGAACTACAATGAAATAGTTTTTGATAGATTTACTTTGCCATTGCCTGGTTTTATTCATAGCCATCAATCCAAAGGAATTTTAATTGACAACCAGAGTATATAAAACCAGGCAACAATTAATATTTTATTAACTTCAACTATAAAATCAATGGATAAATTGTGAAGATAAAAAATTTTCGGATTTTCCTTTCTTACATTTTCATAATACAAAAATGTAAAAATGCAATGCCAAGAATGAAATGACGGAATTTTGTCATAAACATTTGAAGAAAAAATGAATTAAAGGATATTCTGATTTTAAAGAAGCCATTTTTTTCTATAATGAAGTTATATTACTGCGGAGGTGCGATATGAAAATTACAACTATAATTGAACTCGAAAATTGCGAAGTGGAAAAAATGGCGGAAGCCAAGCTAGTCTTTGCTCAGGAACAAATAGAGCAAAATATCATAGAAACGTGTGTGGAAGGTTTTCAGGTAGGAGATTCAGATACTATTCTTTCGACAGAGGAAGGAATGGAAAAGGTTTTCATTTATTTAAAGGAACAAGGAATTATTCCTTCTAAAGTTGAAGATTTTTCTTTTCAAATGCCATCTTGCGAACGCTTAAAAAAGAAAACCTACTGCGTTGAAGATATGCCGCAAAATGTAATATTGTCCTTTATGTGGTAAGGGAAGTTCTTTTTGAACTTCTCTTTTTTCATCACCTCAGAAACATAAGAATAGTCACTATCTGGAGGAAGAATATCCATCATTTTTTGGCCGATAATATTTCTTCCTATGGTTTTGTCAGCTTCGTGAAGTGTGACTTTAATCAATTCATTCAAGTACATGGGTCACCTATAATGTAAATGTAAAAGTAGGCCGGAATAATTCTGTCGAATTGTAAGCGTTTCTATATGGAGAGGAGGGGAATTTATTTGGAAAATAAAAAAAAGATTAGTATTCTAACCGGCCATTTTGGAAGCGGGAAAACGGAAATAGCAATTAACCTCGCGTTAGCCGAACGAAAAAAATTTGATAAAGTAGCTATCAATGATTTGGACGTGATTAATCCTTATTTTCGCACGAGAGATGTTGTTGAATTATTCAAACAGAATGATGTTGAATTGATTGCACCGAAAGACCGTCTTGCTTCCTCTGATCTACCGATTGTTTCAGGTGAAATTTATCGGGTTTTGCATGACCCAGGCTATCGTGTCATTGTCGATGCAGGGGGCGACAAGGATGGTGCCAAAGCCTTGGGCCAGTATTACAATGAATGGGAAAAATTCCATCCAGAGCTGCTGTTCGTGCTAAACGCAAACCGACCATATGTTAGCACGATCGAAGGAGCTGCATATACAGTAAAGCAAATTGAAAATGCTTCAAGGTTAAAGGTAACTGGCATTATCAATAATGCCAATGTGGGAGGAATGACCACTATGGAAGAGATATTCAAGGGGTTGGACTTGAGTCTACGTCTTTCAGAAGAGCTGAATATCCCTTTTCTTTATTCGTGTATATCTTCTCAATTAAAAGAGGATGCAACGGAATTTATGCAAAATCAAAAAGTGGTTTTTATTGACCGTTATATGAAAGTACCATGGGAATCATAGGGAGGGTGAATCGGATTGGAAAAGAGAGTTATTTTTAATGAGGAAATTTGCAAATCTTGCAGTCTATGTGTGAACGTATGTCCAACAAAAGTCATTTTCCTGGCAGATTACTTAAACGGAAAGGGCTATCGTCCAGCGTCCGTCATCGATCAAGAGAAATGCATTAGCTGTGCGAAATGTGGCCAAGTATGTCCGGATTCAGTCATAACCGTTTACAGGCCTGAAAAGAAAAAACAAACCGTTTAATAGGAAGGGAGCAAATACGATGGGGAAAGTGCTCATGAAAGGGAATGAGGTTCTTGCAGAAGCAGCAGTTCATGCTGACTGTAGGTATTATTTTGGTTATCCAATTACACCTCAAAGTGAATTGGTTGCATATATGGCAAGAAGGCTTCCGGAAGTAGGAGGGCTATTTCTTCAAGCAGAAAGTGAAATTGCCGCAATTAATATGGTATACGGTGCTGCAAGTACAGGCGTGCGTGTTATGACCTCATCCTCTAGTCCAGGTTTCAGTTTAAAGCAGGAAGGCATTTCCTATTTAGTAGGTTCAGAGCTTCCGGCGGTCATTGTCAATATTGTGCGGGGAGGTCCTGGTCTTGGCAATATCCAACCAGCCCAATCCGATTATTTTCAAGTGACAAAAGGAGGCGGGCATGGAGACTATCATATTCCAGTTCTCGCTCCTTCCACACTTCAGGAAATTGTCGATTTAACAATGGACGCATTTGATATCGCAGACAAATACCGTTCCCCAGTCATCATCATGGGTGACGGTATGCTTGGACAAATGATGGAACCGGTTGAATTTAAAGAAAAAGTAGAAAGCAAGCAATTTGATAAGTCCTGGGCTACGACCGGTACACGGGGAGATGGAGGGCCAAAGATTATCACTTCATTGGAATTGGATGCCGACAGCCTCGAAAAAAGGAATACCCTTCTTCAAAAGAAATTTGCTGAAATGAAAGAGCAGGAAGTCCGCTATGAAACGTATTGTACAGAGGATGCAGATTATATTATTGTTGCGTACGGCACAGTTGCGAGAATTGCCATGAATGCGATCAATAAAGCCAGAGAAACAGGTCTGAAGATTGGATTGATTCGTCCGATTTCGCTATGGCCATTTCCAGAAAAGCCTTTTGAAGAAACACGCAAACGAGTAAAAGGGTATATTTCTGTAGAAATGAGCGCTGGTCAAATGATTGAAGATGTCCGCCTGGCAGTAAATGGCCATGCACCAGTTGATTTCTATGGGCGAACAGGTGGAGTTGTACCGACACAGGAGGAAATTTACGAAAAAATCATTACGGTTGCGGGGGGATTGAAGTATGAGCATGAAAACGGTATTTGAAAGGACTACCGGCCTAACGGAAAAGCCAACTCATTACTGCCCGGGGTGTACTCATGGATTAATTCACCGACTTGTTGGAGAAGTTTTGGAGGAAATGGATATTTTGGAGGATACGATTGGGGTCGCCGCAGTAGGCTGTTCTGTTCTTTCCTATGAATATTTTAATTGTGATATGACACAAGCTGCGCATGGCAGGGCGCCTGCAGTTGCCACAGGAATAAAGCGTGTTCTTCCAAATCGATTCATTTTCACTTACCAGGGAGACGGGGATCTCGCTTCCATCGGCATAAGTGAAATTATCCATGCAGCAGCACGAGGGGAAAAAATCACGGTTATTTTTGTAAATAACGCAATTTACGGAATGACAGGCGGACAAATGGCACCGACTTCACTCATCGGGCAAAAGACAGCCACTACTCCGGATGGAAGGAATGCCAGTGTTCAGGGATTGCCCATCAGAGTTAGTGAAATGCTGGCAACATTGGATGGGTCAGCCTATATCGAAAGGGTTTCTACCCACGATGTTCCCCATATTTTAAAAGCAAAAAAAGCGATTCGAAAAGCATTTGAAACGCAAAAACAAGGATTGGGCCTTTCGTTGGTAGAGGTTCTCTCCACATGTCCGACCAACTGGGGACTGGATCCGCATGAATCGCTGGATTGGGTAAGAGACGCAATGATACCTGTTTATCCTCTTGGAGTATATAAAAACGAAGCGGGAGGGAATTGACGGATGCTGCAAGAAATTATCATAGCAGGTTTTGGTGGCCAGGGAGTCATGTCAATGGGCCAATTAATAGCTTATGCCGGCATGATTGAAGAGAAAAATGTTTCCTGGCTTCCTTCATACGGGCCGGAGCAAAGGGGTGGAACTGCTAACTGTGCGGTAGTAGTAAGTGATCAACAGGTAGGTTCCCCTCTTGTTTCAAATCCATCGGCAGTTATTGTTTTAAATAATCCTTCCTTTGACAAATTTGAGCCAAAGGTCAGACCGGGCGGACTTCTGATCAGTAACTCTTCTCTAGTTGCAAGAAAATCGGAAAGAGAAGACATCAAGGTAATTGATATTAGGGCAACAGATCTTGCGAATGAATTAGGTAATTCGCGTATAACAAATATGATTTTGCTAGGGGCTTTTATCGAATATAGCAAATTTCTTTCAGAAAATTCTATTATAGAATCGTTAAAAAAGGTTCTTTCAGAAGATAAATACCACTTGATTGACATAAATAAGCGTGCATTAAGAAAGGGAGCAGAGCTTGTTGCTGTGTTCTAGAATTAATCAGATTTGTCACGGGAAGCTGGAAAGACAACTATTAGATTAAATCCTAGATTGAACACGAAAAACCATAATTAACCAATAGGAAATATGTTTTGCCAGAGCTTCTACGTGGTAAATAAAGAAGGCAAGGCCATAACAAAACAGGAGGGACTGGTCAACGATGGAGTTAACAGCGACTCAAAGGTTGGTTTTTGGCAATGCAAGTGGTGAAGGGACATTTGCTGAGCGGTCAATTGGAACGCTCGTCTTTAATCGATATACTTAATATCGATTAGGCACCGTGCATTTAAATCTTCCCATATGTACCCAAGTGAATGGGTAATAAAAAGGTGCGAACCAAGTTGTTCGCACCTTTTTAATTTAAGGCTTTGTTACACATCATTGTTGGTACCAAGTTTAGTAATAAAACATTCTACAGACGAATCATCTGGATTTATGGAAAAGAACGATTGAAATAATGAAATATTCTTTAAATTAGACCCGTCTTTACAAAATTAATATCAATGGACATAAATAATTTGTGCATGAATGAAATCATGACTATTTTCACCTCTAAAATTAGGTGTTTACAGGCTGACATTCTTCTCATCAAAACTTATCTGTGATTTTTAAGTTTTATCCGTGAAAATTCGATTTTATCCGTGAATTTTCTAGTTTATCCGTAAATATTTCAATTTATCTGTAATTTTTTATTGGTTATCCGTAATTATACATATTATAGAAAAAACAAATGATATACTAGCACCTAAAGACAAGTTTAGTTTAAAACAACAATACTCGTTAACAGAGCTTAATTTAAAATATTATCCTGATTCGTGATGCAGCTCACTTAATTGAAAATCATTTTCAATTATAATGAAAGTAAGTTAAGGAAAATGAGGAGGAAGTAATAATGGATATTCAATCAGTAAAATCATTTCAAGAATTTAATGAAGAAAGATTCACCAAAAGGATTATTTTTAAAAAAGGAGAAAGTACCGCTTTTGTCTTGAATTTTTTACCTGGACAACAGCTTCCCGCCCATAAGCATCCAGGCAGTGAAGTATTTCTTTATGTAATATGCGGGAATGGTACGTTTACAATCGATGGAAATGAAAAAGCTGTAGAGCAGTTCGATTTATTTCATTGCAGTGGAGAAGAAGAGCTAACCTTTGTAAACAACGGAGAAAGTCCTCTAAGTCTATATGTAGTGCTTAGTAAAATACCTAGTGAACTATACTCCAAAAACATATAAGAGTAAGGAGGTTGATCCTTTGTTGGATCATCCTCTTTTTTTTGGAATTTACAAGAGTAAGTAAGTGTGTAAATGCGGAAAAATGTTCACAAAGTAATTTACAAATGTAAAAAACATTGTGTGCAGTTTTATTTTTGTTAAAATAAAACTACTAACAATGAACAATGGGTGTGATATTGGTGGAACAAGATAAATTAAGCAAAGTAATTGAAGCGGCAAAGCTATACTATTTATTGGATTATAATCAAAATGAAATTGCCAAGGTTTTAGGCGTTTCACGTCCGACGGTTTCCCGGTTTTTGCAAATAGCCAAAAGTGAAGGGATTGTCAGGATAAGTATAATGGATCCGACAGAAAATGTTGAAAAATTAGCTGAGGAATTAGAACAGAGATTTGGTCTTAAAAAGGCTGTAGTCGCATCGATCCCGCAATATGAAGATCATATTATAAAGAATTATTTAGGCGAAAAAACTGCAACCTATCTAGATTCGATTGTGAAAGATGGAGATATACTTGGTGTTACCTGGGGTACTACCCTTTATCACGTGGCAATCGAGTTAAAGCAAAAGTTTGTGAAGGATGTCAAAGTGGTCCAATTAAAAGGCGGTGTCAGCCATGCCGAAACAAATACGTATGCCTCTGAGATTTTATATCTTTTTGGGAAAGCCTATCATACACATGCACATCATTTACCACTTCCTGCAATCGTTGACCATACTGTGGTTAAGCAAGCGATGGAGGCAGACAGACATATCCGCAGAATTTTGGAAATGGGCAAGGAGGCCAATATTGCGTTATTTACGATTGGTCCGGTAAAATCAGAATCACTTCTCTTCCAGCTTGGTTATTTCACGGATGAAGATTTGGCATCGCTTTATCCGAATGCTGTTGGCGATATTTGCTCACGATTTTTCGATGCAGATGGACAGATTTGCAATGAAAGCTTGAATGAAAGAACGCTTGGAATTAATCTTGAGGATTTAAAAAAGAAAGAACACTCTATTCTCATTGCCGGAGGTCCCCATAAGATTGAGGGGATTTATGGTGCCTTAAAAGGGCAATTAGCGAATGTCCTTGTTACTGACCAATTTACCGCACAGTTTTTACTCGACAAAGAAGAAGAGAACTAAACGAGTGACAGCACCCATAATTGGGTGCTGTTTTTGACATTTTTATGAAAATGCGAAAAATATTTTTTACAAATGTTCATTTAATAGGTTACAAATGTTCAATTATTTGATATAGTTACATTGTCAAACAGTATTAAACTATAAAATTTATAATATAGATGAGAAGTAGAAAGGGAGATTTCAAATGAACCAAACAATTGCGAACATGATCGACCATACATTATTAAAAGCAAATGCAACAGAAAGCGAAATTATTAAACTTGCAGAGGAAGCGAAAGAGAATTTATTTGCATCCGTTTGTGTCAATCCGACTTGGGTAAAGCTTTCTGCACAAATTCTTGCCGATACTCCGGAAGTGAAGGTTTGTACAGTAATCGGTTTTCCATTAGGTGCTTCAACACCTGAAACAAAAGCATTTGAAACGAGAAATGCGATTGAAAATGGTGCAACTGAAGTTGATATGGTTATCAATATTAGCGCACTTAAGGATGGTCAGAACGAACTAGTTGAAAAAGATATTCGTGCGGTTGTAGAAGCAGCAAAAGGCAAGGCATTAACAAAAGTAATAATTGAATCATGCTTGCTTACAGACGAAGAAAAAGTACGTGCATGTGAATTGGCGGTTAAAGCAGGGGCAGACTATGTAAAAACGTCAACTGGCTTTTCCACTGGTGGAGCAACTGTCGAAGACATTAGATTAATGCGCAGTACAGTAGGACCTGAGATCGGCGTTAAAGCTTCAGGTGGAGTGCGAAGCCGTGAAGATGCTCTTGCCATGCTTGATGCAGGTGCAACAAGAATAGGCGCAAGCTCGGGCGTAGCAATTATTAATGGTGAAACTTCTACCAGTTCTTATTAATTTGAATTAAAAGAGGGCAAAAAATGAGAGATCTGATTTTAGCTACTGTAGCAGGAATAGCAGTTGGAATTTTATTTAAGTTTTTAAAGCTTCCATTACCCGCACCGCCTGTTTTTTCAGCTGTCCTTGGCGTTTTCGGTGTATATTTCGGTGGAGTAATCGCCGATTGGATGATGAAGTATTTCCAGCATTAAGATTAACTTGGAAAAGGGTGAAGAGTGATGGAAATGAAGCAATTAATGAATGAGGCGATCAAAGCAAGGGAATTCGCATATACTCCATATTCGAAATTTAAAGTTGGAGCCGCCTTGCTTTCTAAAGATGGAAAGGTATTTCACGGCTGTAATATTGAAAATGCAGCGTATGGTATGTGCAATTGTGCAGAAAGAACAGCTTTATTTAATGCAGTTTCCCAGGGTGTAACAGAGTTTTCAACGATGGTAGTTGTAGCTGATACAGGACGTCCCGTTCCTCCGTGTGGAGCTTGCCGACAGGTTATTTCTGAACTTTGTGCTCCAGAGATGGAAGTTGTGTTGACGAATTTAAAAGGCGACATTCAAAAGCTAAAAGTCGAAGATTTGCTTCCAGGTGCTTTTTCACCCAAAGACTTAACGTAGCCATGTAAACAATTAATAAGAAGGCGGGGAATACCCTGTCTTCTTATTTTTTTGTGTTTCTTGAGACAAATGGATTACCAGTAATCCAAAATCTCCATGGATACTCTTTTGCTTCGCCTGAATTGTCGATTCCAATTCTCGTTCCTTTTGAAATGGATTCAGGTGAACTTCCCTTTGCAATATACAAAGGAGGAACCGTGAAATAACCACCGTAATAATCCATTGTAATCCCTAATGCTTTTGTCAGTTTTCCAGGTCCGTTCGTTAATTGCCTGATATCATGGGTGCCTCGATTTTTTTGCATCAAAGAAAGGCCACGAACCGGTTCAAGAGCCCTGATTAATATCGCTTCCGGTGCTTCTAGGTCTCCACTGACGACATTAATCAGGCAATGCGTATGCATCACATACGTATAGATTCGTCCTGCCTCGGAAAACATGATCTCCGTCCGTTTTGTTCGTCTATTTTGATAGCTATGCGCAGCCTGATCCATTGGTCCTTTGTATGCCTCGGTTTCAACGATCATGCCAGCTATATTTCCTTCCGGTGTTTCATGAATGAGCATACAACCAAGAAGAGATTGAGCCAATTCCAAGGTCGGTTGGTGAAAGAAATGGTTCTCTAGGGGAATGAAGCTCTCTTCAAGTTTGTTTTCTGATCGGTTTATGTCCATATTAATCTCCTCCAAAA
>JAUZPT010000380.1 GCA_030705745.1 Bacillota bacterium
GTCGTTGATAATTTACATCATTTTTTTGAAAATATGCCTGTTCGATTTCAATGAATGTAAATCCAAGCATTTTTCCTAGCTGTAAAAATAGGCTAAAAAGTCCTTTAAAATGTTGTTCATTGCGTATTAATCTAAATTCACTTGTAGCATAATAAATCTCTAAAAATTGGCTCGAAATTGAAGATAAATCGGTAGGGTCTTCAAAGTCTAATTCGATATCCTGAAAGCCAAGTTCAATCCCGATTGACAAAAGAAAATGAAGGCCATCCACGTACTCTTCCAAAACAATATTTTTTTCGGATGAAGGCTTCACGCTCCAAAACTTGAAACAGCGTGTTTCATTTGCAAGCTCACCGAGTTCAACCAAAAATGCCAATATTTTACGATCAAGTAAATTTTCTGTTGCCAGCTTATGCTCGCTCTTAATATATTCATCCAGCGCTTTTTGCATTTGGAATAATTTATTAATGTGCATCATCATCACCCAATCCCTTTCAATGCTAAGATTATATCAAATGCTCCATCAACTGAAACACTTTTTGATAGTGTTCGTAAAGTGATTAAATAATAAATGGAGAGCTTTTCATGGTTTTGCTGATGAGGATTATTTTATTGGCGTATTGAAAAATGAGTCGCAACAAATGTTGCGGCTCTTTTATTTTACCGAGAAATATACAAAGAGAACGAACTCGACGGCAGCAAGGAGCGGAAAACCGATCTTAAAGGACGTGTGCTTCGTTTTGTGCCGAAAAACCTGCATGCCAATAGTCGAACCCACTGCACCTCCAAAAATAGCGACAAGCCATAGTGTTCTTTCCTGAATCCGATATTGGTGCTTCCTTGCCCTTTTCTTATCCTCTCCCATCATAAGAAATCCAACTGCATTTATAAGCAAGTAAAAAATTAATAAATTCATCATAACCTCCTATACTAAAGAAAAGGCCACTCTCCTATGAGAATGGCCTTGATCAATTCTTACTTGTTATTTTGAGCTTTAGCTGCTTCTGCTAATTGCGTGAAAGCTGCTGCATCGCTTACTGCTAATTCAGCAAGCATTTTGCGGTTTACTTCGATACCAGCAAGCTTTAAGCCATGCATTAAACGGCTATAAGAAAGACCGTTCATACGAGCTGCTGCATTGATACGAGTAATCCAAAGTTTACGGAAATCGCGCTTTTTCTGGCGACGGTCACGGAATGCATACATTAATGATTTCATTACCTGTTGGTTGGCAACTTTGTATAATGTATGTTTGGAACCGTAATAACCTTTTGCTAATTTGATGACTTTTTTACGACGTTTGCGAGTAACTGTCCCGCCTTTTACACGTGGCATATAATTTCCCTCCTATTTAAATCAATCTTTCGGTTTATAGAGTGTCCAGCATTTGGCGGATACGTTTGAAATCGCCTTTAGATACAACGGCAGATTTGCGAAGCTTACGCTTTGCTTTTGTAGATTTGTTTGCAAATAAGTGGCTAGTGTAAGCGTGTGAACGCTTCAATTTACCAGATCCCGTCTTTTTGAAACGCTTTGCAGCGCCGCGGTGTGTTTTCTGTTTTGGCATTGGAATTCCTCCCTATTACTTGTCGATTTTAGGTGCTAAAACCAGGAACATGCTTCGTCCGTCCATCTTTGGATGAGACTCGATCGTAGCTACTTCCTTGCACGCTTCAGCAAAACGGTCCAGAACACGCTGACCGATTTCTTTATGGGTAATTGCACGGCCCTTAAAGCGGATCGAAGCTTTTACCTTATCGCCTTTTTCCAAAAATTTGATGCCATTGCGAAGCTTTGTATTGAAGTCATGCTCATCAATTGTCGGGCTAAGGCGCACTTCTTTTGTCGTAATAATCTTTTGATTTTTGCGAGCTTCTTTGTCTTTCTTTTGCTGCTCGAATTTAAATTTGCCGTAGTCCATAATCCGGCCTACAGGCGGTTTTGCGTTCGGAGCAACTAGTACTAAGTCAAGATTTACGCGCGCAGCAATCTCAAGTGCTTCTGTTTTAGTTTTGATTCCCAATTGCTCGCCATTTTGATCAATAAGACGAATTTCGCGAGCACGAATTCCCTCGTTTAATAACATCGCGTCTTTGCTAATAATTAGCCACCTCCAGGTAGTATAACGAATACAATGTTTGGTTCAAGAAGCATCATAAGTATGACGGCGGAACGAAGCAAATTCTTCCACCATTTCAACGTACTGCCCGAATGTTGAACCGGCACAAATTCAAGGGCTATAAATAGGTGATAGCACCAATGAATTGTTATGAACAAACAAAAAAGTGTGGATGAATACACCCACACTTTACGATAAAGTTCACAAACGTTTACGTAAAACCTGTCAACTGCCAGTTGCGTCAATCAGGTGAGAAGCGGGTGCTTCTTCTTTCCTCAAACTCATATTCAATTTACCTTAGTAACTATATCACAATCAATGATGGAATGTCAAACGAACAATTCAATATGACAACGTTGATAATTGTAACAAAAGATAAACGACATGACAATAGTTTTTTTATTTTATTGGCTCTGTTAATGTTTAGTGTTGTTTTTTTATGGGTAATGCGGGAAAACAACTGCATCGTTTAACAGAGCCATTTGATGAATAAATTATCCGTTATGAACGGTTTACTTCCTGCTTTAAAGAAGCAATGAAGTCCGTAAATGGAACCGTTTCGGAATTTTGCTCTCCATATTTACGCACATTTACTGCGCCATCTTCAACCTCTTTATCCCCTACAACAAGCATATAAGGAATTTTTTGCATTTGGGCTTCGCGAATTTTGTAGCCGATCTTTTCTTCCCTTGCATCCAGCTCAACGCGGAAGCCTTCATTCAGCAATTGTTCACGCACTTGCTGGGCGTAGTCGGAATGAACGTCCGGAGAAACCGGGATTACCTGTACTTGAACTGGAGCGAGCCATGTTGGGAATGCTCCTTTATATTCCTCGATCAAGAAAGCGACGAAACGTTCCATCGTTGACACGACCCCACGATGAATGACGACAGGGCGATGAGGTTTTCCATCTTCTCCTACGTATGTTAAGTCAAATCGTTCCGGCAGCAAGAAATCAAGCTGCACTGTGGAAAGAGTTTCATCCTTCCCTAATGCTGTCCTGACCTGGACATCGAGTTTAGGTCCGTAGAATGCTGCTTCTCCTTCTGCTTCAAAATAGTCAAGGCCAAGCTCATCCATTGCTTCTTTTAACATGCTTTGGGCTTTTTCCCACATGGCATCATCGTCAAAATATTTCTCTTTATCCTGAGGATCACGGTAAGATAATCGGAATGAGTAGTCACTTAAATCAAAATCCTTGTATACATCCAAAACAAGTCGGACAACTCGTTGGAATTCCTCTTTTATTTGATCAGGACGTACAAAAATATGGGCATCATTCAGCGTCATCCCA
>JAUZPT010000381.1 GCA_030705745.1 Bacillota bacterium
AAAAGATGGAGCGTAATGAATTGCTTACCAGCCACATGATTTCCTTCATTTTATAAACCCTCCCGTTTTCTAAATGCCACAATCGCAACCATCAGGAAAACAATTGCGATTCCTAAATTTAGTGAAACCGCAGGCATTGCCGCCGTTAAGTCATTGTTGTAAATAATTTTGGTTAAAGCTTCTCTTGCCCATGTCAGCGGAGACAAATTCATAATAAACTTCAGAATCCCGTCGGCGTTGTCAATCTTGAAATATGCGCCGCCAAAAAAGGATGCGAGCTGCAAAACAATCATAAGAATCGATCTTGTTCCTTGATCCGTTTTAATGATATAGCTAAGTCCAAGGCCAAAGCAGACAGCCAGGAACACTTCAGTGAATAGAATCAACACGACCATGCCGAGATGGCTGCCCCAATTGGCTCCGAAAGCAAAGTGGCTAAAGGCCATTACAAGCAGGATGCATACCAGGTTAAGAGCGATTCCCCCAATAATTTTTCCGAGAAAAATCTCCATCTTGTTAATGGGAGCAATCGCAAGCCGTATCGCAGTGTTGCGCATTCTTTCTCCCCGAATCAGATAGCTTGCGGAGATGGCGCTGTACAAAGCGATCATAGTGGTCATTGCGACAGCATAATAGTCCATTGAGCCAGGCGCTTTATCGGCATTTAAGGAGGTTTCTTTTACATAGCTGCCCGGTGCACCGTCCGCGGTGGCTAACACTGCCCGTACCTGGCCCGGTTTTTCCTTCGCTACTTCGGTGATAAGGTTGTATTTGTCGCTAAAAGCCGTCAGCATGCCTTCGACCATGCTTGCCTGGATGCTGTTCCGTTCGCTTCCGTAAAATTGGATTCCTTTACCAGTCACTTCCACATAAGCGTCAAACTGGTTTTGTTTGACCTCACGTTTTCCGTCCGTGCCATTCGAAGCTTTGATAAAATAGATATCCTGCTTTTTTGCTTCCTTAATAAAATTTTGGAACGGGGAAGAGAAGCTGCTATCATTTTTTTCGGTATATAACACATTGATTTTGCTAATTTTGATGCTTTTATCAAAAGCACTGGACAATGCTGTTCCGAGAATCAGCATCATCACGATCGGAAAGGCCAGCATAAACACCAGTGTCCGGACATCACGGATGGTGTGTTTGAATTCTATCAGTGCAATATTTAAGATATTCACTGTGTTTTCCTCCTTAATCCCTTAAGTTTCTTCCGGTCAACGTGAGGAAGACCGTTTCAAGATTCGGCGCCTGCTCCTGGAGTGAACGGATTTCCATTCCGTGGTTCATGAAGAACTGAATAATTTGGTTCAGGTTATTCACTTCGGTTTGGGAATTGATTTTTACGGTGTTTTCCTCAAGAGATATGGAATTGACACCTTTGATTTTCTTTAAAGCAGATTCGTCGAGGTTTTCCGCGGTTTTTACTTCCACCCAAATATCCTTTGTATCAGTAATGATCGTCTTTAACTGTTCCTTTGTTCCTTCGGCAATAACCTTGCCGTGATCGACAATGGCAATCCGTGTGCAGATTTCTTCAACCTCTTCCATATAATGACTTGTGTAAATGATGGTGCAGCCCATTTCATTCAGCTTGCGGACCGAATTTAAAATATAGTTACGGGACTGCGGATCGATACCGACGGTCGGTTCATCCATAATAATCAGTTTTGGACGGTGTGCTATGGCGCAGGCGATGTTCAGCCGTCGTTTCATTCCTCCGGAAAAATTTTTCGGATAGCTTTTTTGCTTATCAAGGAGTCCGACAAAATCCAGCGCTTCTTCTGCCCGTTCCTTTAATTCCGCTCCGCGAAGCCCGTAAAGCCCGGCAAAGAATCTCACATTCTCATAAGCAGTCATATCTTCATAAATCGCCAAGTCCTGCGGCACAATTCCGATATTCATTTTGGCAAACTTGCTCTCAGAAGCAATGCTCTTGCCAAGGATCATAATTTCCCCGCCGTTATTTCGTAAAAGCCCAGAGACCAAATTAATGGTCGTGCTCTTTCCAGCGCCATTCGATCCGAGGAAACCGAAAATTTCTCCTTCCTGTACGTTTAAGGACATATTATCCACTGCGATAAAGTCACCAAATTTTTTTGTTAGATTTTTAATCTCCAATACGTTCATTTTTCCACCCCATCTTTGATTTTCGGCCAAATTTCGGGCGGTGCCTGTCACCGGCCGGGTTTTTGCTGCTGTTTTCCTGTTCTTTACATTGTCATTATAAGGAAAAAGGGTGAACTAACATAAGTGCATTAGTTCACCCTTTTCACATGATATATTTCATGTCTTTCATATGAAAGCTTTCATTAGGCGATCGGGAGGAGGGTAGTGACCGAAAATCCGTTGGTACCATCGACAATGATGGTGCCTTTGATGGAGGCGGTCCGTTCTTCCATGCCAACGATGCCAAGCCCTTTTACGACTTTTCCGGAACCGATTCCTTTACCGTTATCTCTGACTTCCACACGGACCAGTTTGTTCAACACCTGGATCTCGACCGAAATTTCCGTGGCACCTGAATATTTTAATGAGTTTGTTAAGGCTTCGGTGATATTTTCAGAGATAATCTTCCATTGAAGAGGGGTAATCAAATCCATGTTGCCTTTATATACGAAGGGCATCCGCAGCTGCTGCTGGATAGAAAACTCCTCAAGCATGAGCTTAAGGCGCTGCAAGCCAATCTGCTCGGTGGGCGGCTTCATATTTTTTAGCGTAATCCGAATATCTTCAATTCCTTCTTTCGAAATATTGATGGCATTCTGCAGGAGTTCGCCTGCTTTGGCCTGGTCGATTTTCATCAATGATTTCGCAGCTTCCATCTGAATCAGCGCACCTGTCATGGAGTGGCCGATGCTGTCATGAATCTGCTGGGAGATTCGGTTGCGCTCTTCAAGGCGAAATGTATATTCCGATTGCCTGATGTACTCCTTATTTTCATTAAGGCTTTTCGACAGCCGCTGCATGTCAATGCGCATTTTATCAAGCTTATTCTCGTAACTCATAAGCTTTTCCGAGTAAACGCTTGTTATGAAATGCACCACAAACCCAAAAAGTGCCGCCAGTCCATAAACTGCCTGATTTTCCCGGATAAAAAATACAGGCAGTAAGCCTGCGAGCGCCAGAGGCCATTTTTTTTCAAAAAAAGGCCACGAAAGCTCAAAGAAATTGATTGGCAGCAACAGAAGGAACAAAGGGTCAACATAACGGAACGAAATAAAAATCAGCAGCAGCGAAACGGACTGCAGACATGCCTTCACTTTTTCCAGCCGGACAAGATAGAGGGTGATATTCAAACTAATATAAATCAGAACCGAAAACACAATCCAGGCGAGATTGCCCGTTACGGATTTCACATAGGAAAAGCCAAGAAACAGGATG
>JAUZPT010000382.1 GCA_030705745.1 Bacillota bacterium
CGAATACGTACTATCATTTTTAATTTTTTCTGCAATGGTGCCACTCAAAAATTTCACATAATCGCTTCCTTGTTTAAACAAATCCTTCAAATGATAAAATTGTCCGCTTAAGACGTCGATATGCGCATATTTTTTTACAGGCATGCCGTGAGATGCACCAAAGGGATAGTCATACCCACTGATTTCTATGACAACTAGGTTCTTTTTAAAAAAAGTCACATCAAAATCGCCCACATAATTCGATTCAAGCTGTTCATTTCCAGAGACTTCTTTCACTCCAGCGAGCGCCATTAATTTCGGATTGACACTGGCGTTCTCCACACCCTGAAGTTCTGGGTAATAAACTAAGTAATCTTTGTTAGGCTTATATTTTTTTTCACGAACGGAGTAGTTGCTATTTAATGGGATGACATCATTTTGCTTCCACACAAGCTGACCTTTTTTATCAAAATAAAAAAGCCTGAAGTCAATCTCGCCTCTAATGACAGTTCGGTCAAATTCCAATGTGCCGCTGCCACTGACATTCGGCAATCCACCCGCCCTTTTTCCGTTTCGGTCAATAAAAAATGTGTAGTGATTATTGGATGCGGAGGCAAAACCGTCTTTGTATTCCGATATATGATTATATAGAAAACCCGTCAGCATATGGCCATCCGTGTCTGCAAGTGCATATTTCAATCCCAAATATGGCCGGTCCGGGTCGATCGCCTTTCCTATCGCCAGCCTATTTTCCCTTAAATTTGTAATTGATTGATAGTTCGCTTTGACAACAAAATGTCCTCTTTTATCAATGACTCCATACAAATTTTTGTAATCATCCGCCATATTTACTATTGCTCTGCCATTAATAAATGGTTCTGTCCACGAAAACATTGGGCTAATCAAGATGTGGCCTTGCTCATCCATATATCCATACTTTCCGTTGCTTTCTTTTTGAAAGGAAAGCATTCCATCACCGAAATGGTCCACATTCGAATAGGTGTACGAATACAACATCTTTCCTGTCAGGTTAATTAAGCCAAATTCACCTTTTTTAAATTTCACAATCGCCTTTCCTTCTATAAAATCGTTCCCCGATTCGAATTCAAGAGGGATGACTTCCTTCCCCCATCGATTTAAATAGCCATAAACATAATTTCCTTGTGCATTCGTTATGGCGGCCCGTGCTCTTCCCTCCTTATAATCACCTATAAATGAATACGATTTTCGTGTAATTTCCGTACCCATTTCATCAATCGCCTTAAATCTACCATGGTCGAAAACGGTAGCTCTTCCTTCAAAAAAAGGATTAATTGTTTCATATTTTGGCTTAACGATAAAGTATCCATTGGAATCAATCACACCATCATGGTTCATCATCCGGACAATCGCCAGCCCGTTTTCCTGAAAGTCCCCCGCATGATCGTAAATCGCTGGGAGAATGCTTCTGCCTTTCGCATTGATATATCCCCATCTGACACCTCCTACCTCTTTAACTGAGGCACGGTAAAGGTAAACAGACCTTAATTTTAGGTCAACTAAAGACGGCTTATTTTCCCGTTGTTGTTCATTCATCTTCATCCCTCATCTTCCTTACTACCTATCATATGGGAGGGCGTTTGACTCGTGCTTTATATATTGCTATTTTTTCAAAAAACGCTGGACGACAAAAAAGAGCTCCCCCGCAATGGAGAAACTCAGCTTCCTTTTAATGTCCAATCGAATTGATATCCGTAATCAATTCATTAAATTCTTTATACGTGATTATGGTATTCCAGTGTCCTGTCAGCTTGGCGATGGTTACAACGAGGAAAAATGCACCAATAAAGGCGACAGGAACAAACCATTTGTTCACTTTTTTTCTGGCTACAGTCATATTCAATGTATCCTTGACTGGACAGGCTTCTACGCACAGCATGCATGCCGTGCAATCGGGCGTGAGAACTGCTTCTTTTTTGGATACTTTTATTCTTTGAGGACATACTCTCGTACATTGTTCACAATCGATGCATGTGTCTTCATTTCTCGTAATCTTCGTAATTCCAAAAATAGAGCCAAGGCCAATCAATGCTCCATACGGGCAGAGAAAGCGGCACCAGAAATTTTTAAAGAAGAGTGATAAAACAAACATGACAATAATAAATTTCAAGGCAAAACCGCCTATATTCAGAAAAAACAAAAGCATTTTTACATCAGAAATTTTATTGTACGGATCTTTTAGAAAGGCAGTTGCTGAGTAAAGGTCCATATCAAATACAATCAATTTTAGGAAAAAAAGCAGCAATAAATATTTAAGCGGCATTAACAGCCAGGTCATCCATTCAGGAATTTCCAGGTTCTGTTTGAACAGTTTTTTGCCGAGTTTTCCTGTCCATTCGCTTATCGTTCCAACCGGGCAAAGCCAGCTGCAAAAGGATTTTTTGAATATAATTCCGGAGCCTACAAAGAAAGCAAACAATACAAGTCCTGCAGGATGAATCCGGTCAAAGGTGCCGCTTGAAAGCCAGACTTTCAAGCCCACAAGTCCGCTGATTGGTAAAAATCCCTCGACTGCTGAAGGCCTGTTCACAAACGGTTCATTCCCAGCCGTGTGAAAATGCATATAAAATTGATAAAAACGCAACCCGACATACATGAGGAAAAGCAAAAACATCGCTTGGACCGTATATCTCACAGCCTGAACCGGTCTGCGTTTAATCTTCCTCGCATACCAACTCCCTGATTTCATCACGATTCCCTCCATTTCTTCTTTACTTTAACTATAAAGAAAGGAAGAAATGGAATATGTGATTTATATCTCTTATATACTGATGTCGAAAAGCTGTCACAATAAAATAGCTAACCAAAGAAAAATCTCTCTATTTTCCTATATAGTAATTTATGAATTTCGCCATAGCGGTGTAGGCAATGAGTTTATTTTTTAGTTTTGAAAAGGAATGTCCTTCATCTTCAAAGCGGAGATATGTTACCGGATGATGTCGTTCTTTCAATTTTTTTACCATTCTTTCCGATTCTTCAATGGGGACACGCGGATCATTTGCACCATGAGCGACCATTAGTGGGCAAAGTATTTTGTCAGCATAATTCAAAGGATCAATGTTGTCAAAATAAACTCCGTCTTTTTCAATCGTTCCATATTCAGGCTCCCGAATTTTTCGGCGCCATGGGCTAGTTGTTTCGAGATAATTTCTTATACTAGAGATTCCAACGATATCAATTGCTGCCGCCCATAAATTAGGAAAATGGGTAATGGCCGCTAGAACCATAAATCCCCCATAGCTGCCTCCCATAATAGCAATTTTTCCAGGATCGGCATTCCCCTCTGTCTTTAACCATTCCACTAATGAAACCAGGTCCTTGACGGC
>JAUZPT010000383.1 GCA_030705745.1 Bacillota bacterium
GTGGGATTCGCTAACTATTCCCCTGTCCAGGACGATGGAGCAGTGGAACTTCTGGCGATATATTTACTTCAGGAATTCCAGGGAAATGGGATTGGGACAGCGCTCTTGATGGAAGGTATTAACAGTCTCGAAGGTGTAAAAGAAATTTTTATAAACGTTGAAAAAGAGAATCACATTGGTATAGCTTTTTACAAAGCAAAAGGGTTTGTAGTGGACTCTGAGTTTGATGATGATTTCGAAGGACATACTCTTAAGACAGTAAGAATGGTTTTAAAAGTGTAAAGCTCACCAAAAGTGAATATATGAACTTTTTTTGAGGAATTATCAATAATAATTCTTCTTTTAAACGTTTCTTGTAGGATTCACTTTATTGGTGATTTTCCTGAATTACCGTTAAGATGGTTTTTACAAGGATTGATGGCGCTGTTTGCTATCTGTAACAAGGGGAAAATAACTTTAAAACCGATTGACTCAATTTGAAAAACGAACTAGGTAGATGAATTATTTGCGAAGGGATGAAGCTTATGTCAGGAAAATTTAATGGACAAACCGTGATTATTACGGGAGGGGCCAATGGAATTGGTGAAGGGATTGCAAAAGCGTTTGGCCGGCAAGGAGCAATCGTCTGTCTCGCTGATATAGATGAAGAACGGGGAAAAAAAGTCCTGCGACAAATCGAGGAAGGAGGAGGGAAAGCGACTTTCTTCAAAACGGATGTCAGAAATGAACATGACATCATCGATCTGATTGACCAAGTCCATGAACAGTTTAGAAAAATCGATATCCTCATTAACAATGCGGGTAAAGTGATATTTAAATCTTTGTTTGAGTTCACGACTGAAGAATGGGATGACGTCATGCATACGAACCTGCGCAGCGTTTTCATCGCTTCGAGAGAGGCTGCAAGAAAGATGGCTCAGGGTGGCAGAATTATTAACATGGCTTCGACTAGGGCAACGATGTCTGAACCGGATACACAAGCATACTCGGCCTCAAAAGGTGGAATAGTCTCACTGACACACTCCTTGGCTGCCTCCCTCCAGCCGCAAGGAATCAGAGTTAATTGTATCAGCCCTGGATGGGTACAGACAGTGGACTATGATCAACTAAAGGAAAGTGACCACCTCCAGCATTGGTCCAACCGAGTCGGTAAACCGGAAGATATTGCAAAAGCTTGCCTCTATCTTGCAGATCCGGAAAATGACTTTATTAATGGCCAGAACATCGTTGTTGACGGGGGCATGACTCGGAAAATGATTTATGAGGAGTAGAAGGTGTGCCTATCACCTCCCGACTACTAAAACTACTTTTCCATTTTAAAAATGGAACGTGTTAAAATAAAAGATACATATTAATTTCGAATTTATTGAACTGATAAATAGACAAGCCTTGATTGCAGCGTTGAAGGTTCCCCAGGAAGGAGCAAGGCATATGAATATCAAATTAAATCAAAAAACAATCATCGAGCTTTGCGGCCCTGTCTCCTTCAAACGAGGGGACGCTTTTTTTCGCGCGCATAAAGTAACGCTTGATGAGTATAATTCGATTCGCTGTGAAGCGACGGTTGCAGGCGCGGAGGATTTTCATGTGATTGTGGAAAAAAATGCGAATGGTGGGTTCCTGACGGCATGCAGCTGTCCGAAGCTTGCTTCCTTTCAAAAGGAATGCCAGCATATTGCCGCGGTTTTACTCACGATCAGCGAACGTCAGCGTCAAGAAAAGGCCGTTCTCGTTCCTGGAACACCCGTAGCTTCGTCACCGGATTTGATGCTTGCCGAAGGTTTGCTGACTATTTTCAATGACAGACACGTTAAAGCAAGCGGTCATCAGCTACACTTCGAAAAAAGAAAAGTGGTTGAAACATCCTTTACGTGTAAACCCGTGACTACCGTCACCGGTCAGATGATGTTTGGAATTGAAATCACTATTGATTCAGTTAAGGTGCAACATCTCCGTCGTTTTCTGGAGCATGTGAAAAGGGGCAAACCGAGCCCGCTTTCCGATTACTTTACGTATGATCCGGCTTTTCATTGCTTTCAACATGAAACGGATTCTGTAATTCAGCAACTGATTCTGGTAGTCGAAGATGAAAAAATACATGTCGAAACATTGAACGAAGATCTTACCGATGACCTTATATATATTCCTCCTTCTTCATGGGAGAGGATTCTGCCATTCCTGGCAAAAGCGCCTTCTGTGAAAATGGAAGTTGACGGAATGTTGTATGACGGTTTTCTAATCTCGGAAGAGCTGCTTCCACTGCAGTTTGATTTTGGAGAAACGGAGGGCAAGTGCTATCACCTCAACATTCACGGCCTCAACGATATAAGGGTGCTACAAGCATACCGTTCCGTCCTTTCAGAAGGGAAATTATTTCGTTTGAACGAAGAGGACTGCCAACGCCTTTTAGATTTAAAGCAAATGGTGAAGGATTCAGGCACTAATGCCATTCCAATTCCTCAACAGCAAGTTGGTTTTTTTCTTGAAAAAGTGGTTCCGGGCTTGAAGAAACTCGGAAATATCCACTTATCGCCTACGATTTCCGAACAGCGTGTAAAGACTTCGCTAATTGCAAAGCTGTACTTGGATCGTGTGAAAAATCGCCTTCTTGCCGGCTTGGAGTTTCACTATGAAAGGAATGTAATAAATCCATTGGAAAGCAGGGCAGATTCCATACTTTTTCGAGATGTTGAGAAAGAGAACGCCATACTGCAGCTAATGGAGGAAGGATCGTTTGCCAAGACGGACGGTGGTTATTACTTGCACCATGAAGAGCTTGAGTATGAATTTTTGTACAATATCGTTCCAAAGCTTGAAAAGCTTGTGCAAATTTATGCCACGACCGCAGTACGAAATCGGATTTTTAGAGAAAATGCTAAACCGAAAATTCGCGTGAGAATAAAAAAAGAACGAACCAACTGGCTCGAATTCAAATTTGAAATGGATGGTATTCCGGAAAAACAAATTCGTGAAATTCTCGTTGCTTTGGAGGAAAAACGGAAATTTTACCGCTTGCGAAATGGATCCCTGCTTTCATTGGAGACGAGGGAATTTGAAGAAATCCAGCGGTTTTTAAAGGCGGTACCTGCCCAGAACGAAGATTTGGAAGCAGGGTTGAATGTTCCAATCGTTCGTGGCCTCCGGCTTCTCGATACAGGGGACGATGATTCAGCATTCAGCTTTGAGGAATCGTTTCGACAGTTCCTTGATACGATGCACAATCCTGGAAGCCTTGATTTTCCGCTACCTGAAAGAATGAAGACAATTCTAAGAGACTATCAGGCACAGGGTTTTAAATGGATGAAGACATTGGCGAGCTATGGATTTGGAGGAATTCTCGCGGA
>JAUZPT010000384.1 GCA_030705745.1 Bacillota bacterium
AAATGGTGAGCCATGAAGGACTCGAACCTTCGACCCTCTGATTAAAAGTCAGATGCTCTACCGACTGAGCTAATGGCTCAAAATTAGAATTGTTTCCTAAAATTTGATTATTGTTAAGTCAGATGCTCAAAATCTCTCACGAGCTTTCTCGCAACTCGCAGCCTATTTATGAAGCTTTGCTCGTTGCTCTACCGACTGAGCTAATGGCTCGGATGAATTGATTTGTTGTTAAATAACTATCAGCGACGTTTTCTATAATAGCATAGGTTTCAAAACGATTGCAATACTTTTTTGAAATTTATTTTCGACTTTGTCGAAATTTCTTTTTACCTTGTCAATGACACAACCTTCATATTAGGAGAAAGCACTCGGAATGTCAAAGCTTATTTGAAAATATCGCTGTAATAGCTTCTTTCTAGCCAATACCAAACAGAAGAAAGCTCCAGGGGGGTAACCCTGGAGCTTTCTTCTTTTCTCTTACTAGTTTTGTCTCCAAGGACTGCGCACAACATTTGTCTGAGCTCGGTCGGGACCGACGGAAAAAATAGACAGTGGAATTTGAGTTAGCTGTGCAACTCTCTCCAGGTAATGGCGTGCGTTGGCAGGTAGTTCATGTAAAGACTTGCAGCCTGTAATATCTTCTGTCCAGCCTGGGAACTCTTCATAAACAGGCTCGCATTCAGACAATACATTTAAGCTGGCAGGGAATTCGTTGATAATTTCCCCTTTATAACGATATGCAACACATATTTTTAACATTTCAATTCCTGTTAAGACGTCGATCGAATTCAATGAAAGATCTGTGATTCCGCTGACGCGTCGTGCATGCCGGACAACGACACTGTCAAACCAGCCTACACGGCGAGGACGTCCTGTTGTTGTACCGTATTCACGGCCCACTTCCCTGATTTGGTGACCGATTTCATTATCAAGCTCCGTTGGGAACGGCCCGTCTCCTACGCGTGTTGTATAAGCCTTGCATACACCGACAATATGTGTGATCTTGGTAGGCCCAACTCCTGATCCAATTGTTACTCCTCCGGCAACCGGATTGGAAGAAGTGACAAATGGATATGTGCCCTGATCAATATCAAGCATGACGCCCTGCGCGCCTTCAAATAACACACGGCGGCCTTCATCAAGCGCATCATTCAACACAACAGATGTATCACAAACATATTGTTTGATCTGCTGGCCGTATCCGTAATACTCCTCAAGGATCTCATCCATGGTGAAACCATTGGTTTCGTAAATTCTTTCAAACAGGCGATTCTTTTCAGCTAGGTTTCTTTCAAGCTTTCCAGCAAATACATAATGATCAAGCAAATCAGCGATTCGGATACCGATACGAGCTGCTTTGTCCATATAAGCTGGTCCGATTCCTTTTTTCGTTGTGCCAATTTTGTTGTCGCCCTTGCTCTCTTCCTCCACCTCATCCAGCTTTAAGTGGTAAGGAAGGATGACGTGCGCACGGTTGCTGATGCGAAGGTTATCTGTAGTAATGCCCCTCTCATGCAAATAAGCAAGTTCTTTTACAAGCGCCTTTGGATCGACAACCATTCCGTTTCCAATTACACAAATTTTATCACTATAAAAAATTCCGGATGGAATTAAATGAAGCTTATATGTTTCACCGTCAAACTTAATTGTATGTCCCGCATTATTCCCACCTTGGTAACGAGCGATCATTTCCGCATTTTCAGAAAGAAAGTCCGTAATTTTACCTTTTCCTTCGTCGCCCCATTGCGTACCTACAACTACTACTGATGACATTTAACGCACCTCCGAATATCTATTGTAAACTTTTCCGTTTTCGTGAATTGTCCATAAATACTCATTCATTTTATCAATTTCCTATCCAAAAAGTCAATGAAATACGAACGATATAATGGTATATTTGAAAATATGTTCGTTAAAATAGCATTCTCCTAATCTGCTAATATCTTCTTTCACGCATGAAAAAGGACAGACTCTGATAAGGTCTGTCCCAAATTTTTTATGCTCCCGGAGGAATGGCTGAATCATCAAACCGTTTCTCAAGGTTTACGAACTTATTGTATTCTTTTACAAAAGCTAGTTGAACGGTCCCCGTTGGGCCGTTACGTTGTTTAGCAATGATGATTTCAATGATGTTTTTGTTTTCCGATTCTTTATCATAATAATCATCGCGGTAAAGGAAAGCGACGATATCCGCATCTTGCTCAATACTCCCTGATTCACGGATATCCGACATCATCGGTCGTTTGTCCTGGCGCTGCTCGACGCCACGCGACAGCTGGGAAAGTGCGATAACAGGAACTTTAAGCTCCCGAGCCAACGCCTTCAACGATCGTGATATTTCCGATACTTCCTGCTGACGATTTTCGCCCGAGCGGCCATTTCCCTGGATTAGCTGCAAATAATCGATTAAGATCATTCCCAATCCATGCTCCTGCTTTAAGCGCCTGCATTTCGAACGAATTTCACTTATTCGTACCCCAGGTGTGTCATCAATATAGATTCCCGCATTTGAAAGGCTTCCCATAGCCATCGTCAGCTTACCCCAGTCCTCATCCGTCAGGGAGCCTGTACGCAGCCTCTGGGCATCGATATTGCCCTCTGCACACAGAATACGCATAACGAGCTGCTCTGCCCCCATTTCAAGGCTAAAAATGGCAACATTTTCTCCCGTTTTAATGGCAACATTTTGCGCAATGTTCAGCGCAAAGGCTGTTTTACCTACAGAAGGACGAGCTCCAACAATAATCAAATCATTGCGCTGAAATCCTGCCGTCATTCGATCAAGTTCACTGAATCCTGTTGCAATACCTGTTACATCGCCTTTTTGGTTATGCATTAATTCAATATTGTCATAAGTACGGACAAGTACATCCTTAATGTTATGAAACGCTCCAGCATTTTTCCTCTGGGCCACTTCTAGAATGCTCTTTTCCGCTTCCCCCAAAAGTGCTTCAACTTCATCTTCACGGCTGTACCCGTCCTGGGCAATTCCGGTTGCTGTACGGATTAAGCGGCGCAGAAGTGATTTTTCCTCGACAATTCGGGCATAATATTCAATATTCGCAGCCGTTGGAACTGAAGCTGCCAGTTCACTCAAATATCCTACACCGCCAGTATCCTCAAGCATCTTGGTTGCAGCCAGTTCCTCTGTTACTGTAATCAAGTCAACCGCTTTTCCATGGTCATTAAGCTTAAGCATGACATTAAATATTTTTTGGTGGGCAGCCCTGTAAAAATCTTCAGGAATCAGCATTTCCGATGCCATGGTTAAAGATGATGGTTCTAGGAATATGGCACCCAATACAGCCTGTTCAGCCTCTACATTTTGCGGCGGCA
>JAUZPT010000385.1 GCA_030705745.1 Bacillota bacterium
GCTTGCTTTTGGAAAAGTTCGCGAATCCAATCCTTTTTCCCTCGTTTAAACCCGCCTCTAAATGGTACAGAAGTAATGCCGTGCTGCTTTAAATACCATTGCAAATATAGTTGTGTCGCTCGATACTCCGTAAAAATGATGACTTTATCATTGATCGTTTGAATCAATTGGAGCGCTTTTTCAGCCTTTGAATTATGCTGTACTGCTTCTACCTTTGAAATAAGGCATTGAATAGATTCTGTGTACTCCATCGAAGGATTCTCCTTGCGTTGAAGCATATTTTTTAGCGGATAATAAACCGCTTCCCTGCTGCTGCAGGCTTCCCTTTGCAACGTCATTAACGAAAAGGCGCTTGACTCGATCCCGTTTTCTTTGCTTCGCAAATCCATAATTGAATTGTATAAATCCCTCTCCGAATCGGAGAATACGATTGGCACGGTTTCCACTTGCCGCTTTGTCCATTCAATCCCTGTATCGGTACGGCGGTTCCGGATCATTACTTTATTGACGAGCTGTTTTAAATGCTCATCATCGTTCAGGGAACGGGAATCTTTTTTATATTTTTCGAAAAAGGACGTTTCGCTTCCCAAATGACCCGGTTTTAAAAGGGAAACTAGGTTGAAAATTTCATCGATTCGATTTTGAATGGGTGTGGCAGTCAAAAGGAGGCAAAATTTCTTTTTTAAGTTTTGAACAAATTCATAGTTTTTCGTTTTATTATTTTTGAGTTTATGTGCTTCATCAATGATAATTAAGTCATAGTTTTGTGCATAAATGATCTCTCTGTGCGGGTTGCGCTTAGCTGTATCGATGGATGAAACTACAACATCACATTGCTCCCAAACGTAGCTCTTCCGCTGAGTGACCGCCGGAATGAAAAACTTTGTGTTTAATTCTATCGCCCACTGGGTGACAAGTGACGCAGGCACGAGAATCAACACCTTTTTTACAAGTCCGCGAATCATATATTCTTTTAGAATCAAACCAGCTTCGATTGTTTTTCCGAGTCCTACCTCATCAGCAAGAATGGCCTTTCCATTCATGTGCTCAAGCACTTGTTTGGCGGTCTCCAGCTGATGCGGAAGCGGTGTCAATTGAGGCAGATGACCTGGAGCCTGCAATCCTTCGAAATCAGGAATAACAAGGTGTTTCTCCACTTCGACAGCAAGTTTAAACAGATCCCAATTTCCCCATGGACCGTCCTGCTCAAGTCGATGCAAAAAATCATCCTGCCAGGAAGAGTCAAATTCAATTTGAACCGGCATGATTTCAGCTCCATTTCATATAAAATATATTGCTCAAAAGAATGCTTTAATGGTAGGATGAAGGTAGCTTTGAAAGTTTTAAGAATTCCAAAAAGTCTTGGAATTTAGATGAAAATTTCAAGTATATTTAGTATGGCCCATTTGGAAAATATTATAATGCGAATGATGATAAGGGGAGAGACTACATATTCCTGTAGCGCCGAAGGAGCAAGCTTCTTGTGAATCTCTCAGGCAAAAGTACTCTTGTTTGACGCAGCTCTGGAGAGCGTTTTCGATTAAAGGAAACCACCAAAGGGGAAAGCCGTTTTCACGGTAAACTTTCAGGTGCCAGGACAGAGACCTACTCATACTAGTGAGGGAGGGCTCTGTCTTTTTTTGTACAGTGGAAGGATGATTTAAAAGAGTGCGCACCATATTAACAATTTGGAAGGGGACATACCATGTCAGGATTAAAGCAGACACCATTATTTGAGATTTACAAGGAGTACGGTGGGAAGACAATCGATTTTGGCGGATGGGATCTGCCTGTTCAATTTTCAAGCATTAAAGATGAACACGAAGCTGTCCGTACGAAAGCTGGATTGTTTGATGTTTCCCATATGGGAGAAATTCAAGTAAAAGGACCTGACAGCCTGGATTATCTTCAGAAAATGATGACGAATGACATCTCAAAATTGGCGAATGGCGGCGCCCAGTACACGGCTATGTGCTATGAAAACGGCGGAACGGTTGATGATCTGCTCGTATACAAAATTGAAGATAATTATTACCTGCTTGTGGTTAACGCTTCCAATATCGAAAAAGACTACCAATGGCTTGCTGACCATCTTGAAGGAAATGTTGAACTGGATAACCTTTCTGAAAAGATGGGACAATTGGCACTTCAAGGGCCGCTTGCGCAAAAGGTTCTTCAAAAACTTGCAGGCCAAACAGAACTCGGTTCAATTGGTTTCTTTAAATTCCAGGAGGAAGTCGAGTTGAATGGAAAAAAAACACTTGTCTCGCGAACAGGCTACACAGGGGAAGATGGATTTGAGATCTACTGTGATGCAGAGGACGCAGTAGCATTGTGGAAAGAAATTTTGGAAGCTGGCAAGGAAGATGGAGTCCTGCCTTGCGGTCTTGGAGCTCGCGATACCCTTCGATTTGAAGCGAATCTGGCACTTTACGGACAAGAATTATCTTCAGAAATTTCACCGCTCGAAGCAGGGATCGGCTTTGCTGTTAAATTAAATAAAGAAGCCGATTTTATTGGCAAGGAAGTTCTTAAACAGCAAAAAGAAAACGGTACGCCGAGAAAGCTTGTGGGAATTGAAATGATTGACCGGGGAATTCCTCGCCATGGATACGCTGTTTACATAGGGGATGAGATGGTCGGGGAAGTGACCACAGGTACACAGTCGCCAACATTGAAGAAAAACATTGGTCTTGCACTAATTAAATCTGTCCACGCTGAACTTGGTTCTGAAGTGGAAGTAGAGATACGCGGGAAACGTCTAAAAGCTGTCGTCGTTCCGACACCTTTTTATAAAAGAGAAAAGAAATAACAGAAGGGAGAAATGACAATGAAACATCGCTATTTGCCTATGACCGAAGAAGATAAAAATGCAATGCTGAAAACCATCGGAGTATCCTCAGTGGAAGAGCTTTTCAGGGACATTCCGGAAAAAGTTCGCTTTAAGGGAGAATATAACATTAAAGCTGCAAAGTCAGAAACTGCTCTAATGAGGGAACTCTCAATTTTGGCGGGACAGAATGCCGATTTAAAACGAAATGCCTGCTTCCTAGGAGCTGGTGTGTATGACCACTATATGCCAATTATCGTTGACCATGTTATTTCACGCTCTGAATTTTATACTGCGTATACACCGTATCAGCCGGAAATTTCACAAGGCGAGCTTCAGGCGATCTTCGAATTCCAGACGATGATTTGTGAATTGACGGGGATGGAAACGGCAAATTCCTCAATGTATGACGGAGGAACAGCACTTGCAGAAGCAGCGA
>JAUZPT010000386.1 GCA_030705745.1 Bacillota bacterium
GCTCCTTCGTTATGTTTTCGCTGTTGACACAGTAAAAACTTTATTATATTTTAAGGAAAGTAGCTAAACAATATCCCTTCCCATTATGTAAAAAGAATATCCCCCGGAAAAACCCTTCTCAATCGGAGAAGGGTTTTTTCTTGGCTAAAAAAGACTTATTTTAAAATCCATTTAAAAATGGATTAGATTCCATTTCGTCCTCTATTGTTGTTTCTGGTCCGTGTCCTGATAAAACCCAAGTAGTTTCGGGAAGTGTCAGTAGTTTGTTGTGGATGCTTTTTAAAAGCTGCGTTTCATTTCCTCCATGTAAATCCGTCCTGCCAATGCCTCCTTTAAAGAGGGCATCTCCTGAAAATATGAATCCATCCTCCGCAAAATAAAACGAAACACTTCCAGGGGAGTGGCCGGGAGTTTCCAAAATAGAAAACGTAAAGCCTCAAAGCTCCATATCGCTTTCTCCATTTATCATAAAATCGGCTGATTTGATCCGGATAACATCACCGATCGGAAACAGCTGCGAACCGTTTAAAGTAGGATCGCCAAGCCATTTCTTTTCTTTTTCATGCAGATAAACAGGTATATTATACTGTTCTCTAAGTTGATCAACTGCTCCGATATGGTCAAAATGTGCATGTGTTAACAGAATTGCAATAGGTGACAATTTCTTCGTATTGATCGTTTGGATTAATTTCCCCCCCTCTTCACCTGGATCGATAATCAGGCAGGAACCTGCATTGTCTGTAATTATATAGCAATTTGTTTGAAACGTCCCTAAGGGGAGCCTAAACCATTTCATCGTTTTACCTCCATTTGATTTATAAGCTAGCTATATTTTACACTATTAATAGCCACATATTAAGGGAGAGTTCGTGCTGGAGGGAATAATTATGCAAACTAGGTTTGCTGTAGAAGCATCGATTGGCATCGAGGATACACAAATGGAAGACCTATTGTTGGAAGTAACCGATTGTTTGGAATTTGAAGGATATTTTTTCATCTATCATTCTCTTGAGGAAGCCCTGCAAGCAAAGGAGCTCCTTGCGATTGGAAATTGCTTCGAAGAATTTCATCCGTTATGCTTTCTGGCTTCAGGGAGCGAAGGACCAGCTTTTTTTGATTTTGGTATTAAGAGCAAAATCAACGGTTATTATCTTTTAATTGAACATTTATCAATGTTTACGATTACAGGTGGTGAATCCACCGACATGGAAATGGCCGTTTATCAGTTTGAAGAGCATTTGGTTTTTTCAGCAAAGGAACAAAACAAAACGTTTTATTTTATAGAGAGCAAGGATGAAGAACTGATTCGCAATATCGCCAAAGCTTACGGGGTGGAAGTCTCTTTTTTTATTCTCGACAAATGTTCGAAATAATTATAAAATAAGAGGCGAATGTATATAATACTAAGATACATAGGTATTCTCTAATTCCAATCGGGCTCTTTGCCTGCGGAACAATTGATAAAGGGGGCTTTGTAATGGGACTTGTCATCGTTTTCGCATTGGTCAGTTTACTGGCAGGATACGGCACATTTACTGCACTTAAAAATAAAAATCTGATGGGTGTAATTTTTGGAGCTGGATCATTCTTCGTATTCGGATGGTTTGCGGTTATGACTGTTTTGTATCATGGTATTCCATTAGGCGGCCACTAAAACCTGGCCCAATTAAAGTTTCAGGAAAAAAACCGGGCTGTGCCCGGTTTTTCTTTATTCCTTTAAAAGAGAATGCACACGTTCGACCTTATCCTCCATTTTCCTCTTCACATCACGGCGGTCATCAATTCGAATATTTGTTGCCACACGCTGGATTCCTTCCTTGAAGGGTACTTCATGCATGGCTTGAATCACTTCAAATAGTATAGGCAGATCGCCTTCGATAATGGTATTCATCGGGGTAAGCTGGAATCGGATTTTCCCTGCATTTTCATAACTTTTTAAAACCCGTTGAATTTCCGCAACATATTTACTAACACTGGGTGTTTCGGTTCCAATCGGAATGACAGTAACGTCGACAATTGCCATATCTCCATCTCCTTGTTGCATTGTTTACCAGATAAAAAGCATTTAAGCTAAGCGTATGTTTGTCCTTAACACAAGAATTGTACCTTTCATATAAGCAAATTGCAAAATGAAATGATTCTTATTCATTAAAATTCAGGCAATTATTCGTGTACCAAGACGTGTATTTTTTGTGTGTTAAGATCAATAAGCTTCTCAAAACGATTTCCATACAAGCACGCCTCACCTGAAGGGTTGCAGCTGATCGGAAGATTTTCCATACCTTCCATCAGCAATTTCCTTTTCTTTTTCTTAAGATCATAATCAACTAATTGAAAGCCATCGTTATATGTGTCTTTATCTGTACTTAATAACGGCTGGAAGTCTAGAAACTCTTTTTTCTGTTCATTGAAATCATAAAAGGGCACAAGCCAATCAGAAAATTGGGTGAGCTGAGGAACTTTAAAGGAATAGATCAGCTTGCGGCCTTTGTCGTAAAATGAATAGACTGCTTTAGTTTTATCCTCCTTTTCAACCGTTATCGTAAATAGAACATCTTTGAACGCACCAAATTGATACACTTTATCAAAAACAGGAGAAATCTTTGTGTTGCCAATTTGATTTTCCTCAAGAGGTGCGAATAAGACAGGATCGTTGTTTTTCCAATCTAAATAGGCGACACTGCTTTTATTAATCCATTTTAAAAATGGCTGTGGTTCATCCAATTCAGATAGATCGTTACGATCAAGATTCAATTGAAAAACCTTAAAGCTCCAATCCTCCTTAAAAGCTGAAATTAATAGTTCAGACTCATTATAAGGATTCCATTCAATGGAAAGTTCAAAGGAAGGAATGGAATGATCCCAAATTTGTTTCCCTTCATTGTCAATCACGGTAATCGTTCCCTCATAGGAGGAAGGGGAAGATTGGATGAGCAAATGTTTACCTGAAGGACTTTTTTTGACGGTCACTACAGGATAACGGCTCTTATAGAGTAGTTTGCTTTCGCCTGTCAAAAAATCGTATCGATATACATTTGAACTCTTATCAACATTCGATATATAAATTATTTGAGAACTATTTTCCCAACAGCATATTTTAAAAAACTCTCCTTCTGGAACTTTTATCGGCAGCTTCCATTGAACAACAATAAAATGTGCAAAATGGTTTTTGAGCTCTTTATTTTTTTTCGATGAAGAAGGTGGATGTGCGCTTTGATTTTGGTTAGAGCATGCACTAAACATAAATAAAAGGCTTATCACTACCAGGA
>JAUZPT010000387.1 GCA_030705745.1 Bacillota bacterium
ATCGAAGACAGCCGTCTTGGAGAAAGAGTGTTAAGTAGAATTCATATAGAGGATTGGAAGGGAAAACTGAAGCAAAGCTTTGACAACTTCGACCTTGTTTTCGAAGGAGGGGAGTCGCACGCTGATGGAATGTATCGAGCTGCCTCCATTTTGAAGGAAGTGTTGAAATCCGATGATCAAAATATTGTCCTCGTCAGCCACGGCAACTTGACCACACTATTGCTTCGTTATTTTAATGAAAGCTTTGGTTTCGAACATCTTATGGGCATGACCAATCCGGATGTTTTTGAAGTGGCTGTCACCGGCGAACAGTGTGTCATCCATCGCATCTGGGACGATCGGGTATAGGGAAGAGCAACAAGCTTCAAGTTTCGAACATAATATGAAAATTACATACTGAAAAAAGCCGCTGAAAAAAATAGCGGCTTTTTCCTTGAATATTTTTAAAAACGCGATTAACTCTTACAATTTTAGGGAATAGAATTGGGTGCAGCTTGTTTTTCATCATGCAAGGAGGGAATTGGTTGGAGTCTATCATCATGTTAAGTGTGTATTTCTTGTTCATGGGCTCGATTGTCCTTTTGTTCAGTGGCTTAGTCAGTTTCTTTGTTCCTAAAGTCCATTCTTTGGTGATAGTTGGTGTAAGTGCCTTAATGGGGATTGTTTTCAGCTATACATATAACCTGAGTCGTTTTGTTTTTTTCGCAGTGATCGTAAATGTGTTACTTTCATTGGTCGCAGTTGGTCTTTCACGATTCGGCCGTTATTTGAAAAATAAAGCCGATTATGAAATGGCGATGGATAAATGAATGGGTGACAGGCACCATCCAGTTTTCTGGATGGTGCCTGTCACTTTTGCTTTTATTCGTAAGACTGTTCCAGCTCGTCGATGAGTGAGCCTACATAGGATACGGCTTTACGGATGGCATCTGGTTTTGACATATCAACGCCGGCGTGCTTCATCAGTTCTAGCGGCTTCATTGTTCCACCTGCACGGAGGACCTCCAGCCAGCGATCCACAACAGGCTGGCCATCTTCTTGGATAAGCTGCGCAACCGCAGTCGAAGCCGTTAACCCGGCAGAGTAGGTGTATGGATACAAGCCCATATAATAATGAGGTTGGCGCATCCATGTCAGGCTCGCACCTTCGTCCAATTCCACAGAATCACCCCAGAATTCGGAAAGAACGTTTCCGGTAACTTCTGTTAGAGTCTTTGCTGTTAGAGCCTTGCCTTTTTCGGCAAGCTGGTATACTCGGCGCTGATATTCTCCTTCAAGCAAATGTGTCACAAAATTATGGTAGTACGTTCCTAATAATTGCAGTACAACCCAGCGTCTCATTTGCTTATCTTCCGTGTTCGCTAGAAGGTGCTGCCCTAAAAGCAGTTCATTCATCGTCGAAGGCGCTTCAACAAAATACATCGATGGGCGTGTGTTCATGATGCGTTGGTTTTTATTTGCTAAATAAAAATGGCCCGCATGCCCCAATTCATGTGCGAGAGTGAAGGCGCCTCGCATATTGTCCGCCCAGGAAATAAGGATATAAGGGTGTGCTCCATAAGGGCTTGAACAAAACGCCCCAGTCGATTTCCCTACATTGTCGGCAAGATCAACCCAGCGATCTGCAAAAGCCTTCTCCATAATTTCGCTGTATTCTGGACCCATCACCTTAAGCGATTCAAGGATCACCTTGCTTGCTTCCTCGTAAGTAGTACTAGGATTGAAATCCGGATCCAATGGTGCTTTTAAGTCACAGAAAAGCATTTTATCAAGGCCGAGCACTTTTTTCTTCAATTCAGCATAGCGGCGCATATGCGGTGCCAGTTCTTTATAAATAATATCGAGCTGGTTGTTGTACATTTCTATAGATACCTGTTGAGGCTCGAGTAGCATATGTGTAACAGATTCGTATTTACGCAAGCGGGAAAATGAAACTTGCTTTTTAACCTCTGTTGAATACGTTGAAGCAAATGTATTTTTGTACTGGCTTAATGTATGAACAAAAGATTTATATGCTTTTCTGCGTACATCGGTGTCAGCAGAAAATTCATACCGATTTTCAAATAATGCAAACGACACAGGGAGCTCGTTTCCTTCTTCATCCTCGATAGAAGAAAATTGCATATCCGCCAGCTTGCTCATTTCGTATATTTTATACGGTGCTCCATGGACTTCACCAAGTGCAGCCAAAGCTTCTTCTGTTTCTGGGGAAAGCTTATGCTTCTTCGTTTCAAGAAGCACTTGTAAACTTTTTTGGAATGGCTTTAGTGAGGCCTCTTCCTCGATAAATTTTTCGACCGTTCCATCCGGCAATTCTAGTATTTCTGAATCGATGAAAGAAAGCTCGGCATTCATTTTTGTGAATAAAGCCGAAATTTTTGCCGAGTTTGCCTGGTTTGCGGGATCCGTTCCATCCGTTGACTGTCGTAAGCTTGCATATGTGTATGCTTTAATCATTTTCAAATAAAGCTGTTCCTGGGCACTTAAAACATCAAGCAAAGCTTTTGAACCGTTATGTAAAGTACCTTTAAACGCATCGAATCGGCTGATTTCTGTTTCAATCAGTTCCAGTTCTGCTTCCCAAGCCTCTTCCGAAACATATAAATCGTCAAGATTCCACGTCAAAGCTTCAGGGACTTCGGAACGAGTAAGTCGTTTTTCAATTGTTTTTTCCATTCAAAATATCCTCCCTATAAAAAATATTTCGTAATGCTAAGTATTATACGTTATTAATTCTATATTATTAGAACATTTTGTCAACTTAAACAATCAAACAAATTTTTACACAAACCTCCGAAAACTCTTTCAAATTAAGAAAGATTCTTATTATAATAAATTATTAGTTTTATAAAAATGGAGGTTGATTTTTCTATGATAAAAGTAGGGATCATTGGGCTTGGTGCAATTGGACAGCGGTTGATTACACAGTTTAACGATCATCCGCAAATACAAATTGTTGCGGTATGTGATCAAAATGAAGAGAGAATTATGGAAGCAATCGTCTTGGTGGAAGATGTTTCAGCTTATACGGATTATGTACAAATGCTTGGACATTCAGAAATGGATTTAGTTTATGTGGCAGTGCCGCCAAAATACCATCACCAGGTTGTTTCTGATGTAATTGAAAATGGGCTGCATGTATTATGTGAAAAGCCTTTGGCCAATACGCTGGAGGAAGCAGAGAGCTTATATGTGCAAGCAAAAAACAAAGGAATTAAGCATGCAATGAATTTCCCGCTCAATTACAGTGC
>JAUZPT010000388.1 GCA_030705745.1 Bacillota bacterium
AAAAAATTTATGGGGTGAAGGATGAAAACGCAGAGTAGTCGTAGGCAGTATGATATGGATTGGATTCGCGTGTTAGCGACGATAGGTGTATTTTTTTATCATTGCTCCATGTTTTTTAATCCATTTCCATGGCATGTAAAAAACAATGAATTAAATTCAAATGAGGTATTAGTGTTCTCACTCTTTGTCGGTTCCTGGATTATGCCTGTTTTTTTCGCAGTGTCGGGGATAAGTATGACATATGCTTTGAGAAAACGTTCAGTTAGGAGTTTTATTAAGGAGCGTCTCAAACGACTGGGAATTCCGCTTGTATTTGGTGTGTTTATTTTGACGCCACCACAAGTATACATCGAAAGGATTTCCCACGGACAGTTCCACGGAACGTTTTTTGAATTTTTCCCCCATTACTTTGACGGTTTATATTTAGATATTGGAGGGAAAGGGAATTTCGCTTTCTTCGGTTTACATTTATGGTACCTGCTTGTCCTCTTGGTATTCTCATTTCTAACGCTTCCTTTATTTAGAAAAGTGGGTGCAAAACGAAAATTTGGAAGCTTTCATTTTATCATTCTTCCCTTTTTTTTAATTCTCATTGGGATCATTAAGACACAAGGTTTAGGCGGATGGGATCTCGTATTCTATTTACTCATTTTTATTTACGGTTATTATTTTTTCTCCAATCCAGGGTTTAAAAAAGCACTTCAAGCAACGATTAAGTTCCATTTTATCATCGCGCTTATTACATCCATCATTTACATTGCTTGGTTTATGAAAGGGTACCCTCAGCCAGGATCAATGCAGGGAGTTATCTTTTACGCTCTTCGTACAATCAATTGCTGGAGCTGGTTATTGTGTATATTCTATGTGGCAGACAAATATCTATCCTATTCGAATCGCTTTCTTAAATATGGTAGTGAAGCATCTATGCCCTTTTATGTCCTGCATCAACCAGTCATCGTATTGTTTGGTTTTCTTATTAAAGATTTATCATGGTCCATTCCTGAAAAACTATTATTTCTAAGTATGGTTTCTTTTGCAATCATTGTTCTTTGTTATCATTTTGTCATTCGTCGCGTGCAAATTCTGCGAATTTTATTTGGAATGAAAGGGAGTAAGGCAACGCCTATAAGAACAATAAATGAGCAGCATTCAATTTGAATTTTAATAATGAAGAGAATGAGATTTTTGTGAATTTCGAAGGATTAGCTGAACTATTACTGTACATCCCGTTATCTAAGCAAAAAAGCATCGATTCTAACACCGATGCTTTTTTGCATTCCTTCCAATTAAAAAACTAGATGGACGCTTCAACTGCTTCCTGTTGAGTTGCAACCTGCTTTTGCTTGTGAGTAACTGGATCGAAGCGTGAGGAGCCAGCAAAGAAGGATGAAATAAAACCGAATGCTGCCACTGCCAGTAAAAACCAAAATCCTAAATGGATTGAATCAACGAGCGCATTTTTTAACATTTTCAACACTGGTTCAGGTATTTGCCCACCCGAGTGCAAAAGCACCTGGGGATTCGTGAAGGCTGCCAATTTATCGGCAGGAACCCCGATTTTAGGCGCTTCTGTTTTGATGGTGTTTGTCATATGTTGGTTTATGATCGCAGCCATGACAGCCGTGCCGAAAACGGCGCCAATGGCCCGGAAGAATCCAACAGTGGAGGTTGCAATGCCACGATAACGTTCTTCAGCGGAGACAGTAACGGCCGTTTGAGAAATCGGCATTAAAATCCCGATCCCGACACCAATAGCCCCCATATCCAAACGCATTAGCCACATATTGGCATCCAATGGCATATTGGTCATGAAAAATATTCCGATACCCGCAATGATCATGGAGGCAAGCATATTACTTCTCCAACTTAATTTCGTCATTAAAAAGCTGCTGATGGATGCGCCAATCATAACGGAAAACATCATCGGTGTCACCGCATTGCCGGCATCACTAACATCTCCGCCTAGCCCTCCCTGAACAAACAACGGGATGTACAGAAGTGATCCAAACATAAGCACTCCTTGTGAAAATGTGAGAATGCTAGAAGTCAAAATAACCTTATTTCGGAATAAGCCAAGTGGCAAAATGGGTTCTTTTACCTTCATTTCCGTAATCAAAAACAATACGATACTTAGAGTTCCGACTGCAAACAAGCTGATGATCTGCCATGATGACCACTCATAGTCACCTCCACCAAGTTTCAATCCGAGCAGTATGGAAATAGTGGAAACTACGAGTAAAAGAGAGCCTAGATAATCGATGTACTTCTTTTCTTCATTTTTTTGTTCAATTAATGACCAGGTAAGGATGAAAAAAGCGAGAATCCCAAGAGGCAAATTGATGTAAAAATTCCAACGCCAGCTTAAATGTGTGGTGATGAAAGATCCAAGAGTGGGGCCGACAACGGAAGAGAGTGCAAAAACACTCATAAACAATGCTTGAAACCTACCTGCTTTATCCTGAGGCATTAAACCGAAAATCAAGGTGAAGGTGATGGGCATTAAAAATCCTGATCCAATACCCTGAATTCCGCGGAAAATAATCAACTGTTCCATAGTTGTGGAAGCCCCGCATAGCGCAGATCCACCTAGAAAGAGGATAAGTCCCATTAAGTAGAAACGTTTCCTGCCATACATATCGGAAAGTTTGCCAACAATCGGCATCACTGCTGTGGAAGCGAGCAAGTAGATGGTAAAAACCCACGAAATCATATCGAGGCCTCCGAGTTTTTCAACAATTGACGGCAAAGCGGTCGTAACAATTGTCTGATCAAGTGATGATAAGAAGATGCTGAGCATTAATGCAGCCATCGTCCATCCAATGCGTGTCGTTGGACTAGTATTCATTTTCCTTCCCCCTTAAACGAATAATTTTTCAAAATAAGCGAAATTAAGTCAATGACTTATAAATCCTACTGACAAATTCCTTTAAATAAAACATCCATTGCAGCCCGAATATGCTTTTCGGTTTCGGGCAAATCGGGTTTCATTTTCTTTTCAGTAATGGCGAACATTGCCCCCGAAACACTTCCCCAAAACATATGTGCTGTCAGAAAAGGGTCACCCTTCCGAAGTACACTTTCATCCATTCCTTCCTGAAAGGTATCGATGAGTGGCTGGTGGATATTGCGAACAAAATCATTTGTAATTTCATCTGCTTTTTGTCCGAAAACGAGAGGAATATCTTGATGAAGATTGCGGAAAAAATGAACCATCTTTGGATGATGAACAGCATTGTGGAGATAATGACT
>JAUZPT010000389.1 GCA_030705745.1 Bacillota bacterium
ACCCGGGAAGGTAAGTCACCCTCACGGTCACGAATCATCCTGGTCAAGGCGATAAAAATATCATCTTCTAAAAAAGGCTGTAAATAGCCATACAACATTTCATCATTAATCAGTGAATGGTCATAAACAACCTGCTGCAAATTTTGTTTTATTCCCGAGCGTGCCAGCCAGAACTTCACATATAGGTGGAAAAAGGGTATATAACTCGTGAACACGAGCGGAAGATTCGAGCGTTTTAAATATCCTGAGCTGCAAAGCAAAACGGCTTTATCTGCCAAGTCGGGTTTAATATCTAGTATATTCAAAACGATTTGTCCGCCCATGGAATGGCCAATTAGGGTGATGTGTTTTAAATCGAGAGCTTCTACGAGCTGAATAACGGTTAATGCCATGTTTTTATACGAATAAACAAATCGATTCGATTTTCCGCTTTTTCCAAAGGGAGGCAGATCGACAGATAGTACCTGATATGACTCATTCAATAATGGTATTAGACGCCGGAAGCTGAATGTTGAGGATAGAAATCCATGCAGTAAAACAATGGTGCCTTTTGCGGTTTTATTGGGATACCATTCATAATAAATTTCCACATCATTGATCTGCTGCTTCTGATTCAATGTAGCTTGCTCCATTTCATCCTTCCTCCTGCAACCTTACAGTTATTTGTACTATAACTTTCCCTAACTTTTCACTATTCACACCTTTGTAAACAAATTTCAACCGCTTTTTTGCAATAAAAAAAGGACAAATCAGAAAACGATTTGTCCAATAAAAAAGGGGGACTACAAAGTCTTATTATCAAGGTAGCCAATTTTAGATCAAAAGATACATGGAAAGTAACAATTTTTTAAAAAATATTCAGTATCATCTCCCACCATTTTTGATGAAAGGAGAGAGTGGGGAAGAAATAAATTGATAAAATGTGAGTCGTGTGATATAATATTATAATGCATATAAAAGTGATAAAATAACTATATATTTAGGAGTGTTTGCATGTCTGAAAAAATCGAAATTGGTACAATCTTAACTGGTAAGGTGACCGGTATTCAACCATACGGCGCATTCGTTGCGTTAGACGAAAATACACAAGGTCTAGTTCATATTTCTGAAATTACTCATGGCTACGTAAAAGATATCAATGAGCATTTGAAAGTTGGAGATGAAGTACAGGTTAAAGTTTTGTCAATTGATGAAAAAGCTGGAAAAATCGGTCTTTCTATCCGTGCTACAGAAGAAGCGCCTGCTCAACCTGCTGCAAAAGCGAAAAAGCCTCGTAAGCGTCAAGCTGCTGCTGCAATTATGCAGGAAGATGATGGCCAACAAGGATTTAACACATTAAAAGAAAAGCTTCAAGAGTGGATCGAACAATCCCAACGTTAATTAAAAAGCCTGTCCATTGCTGCAAACAAGCAGCAATGGACAGGCTTTTTTAAATGGGTATTTTCAAGGTAGCTTATAGATAAATTCGGTCTACCCTTTTCGGATGCCATGCTTCCTAAGCCGATATTGGAGGTTTTGCCTGCTCATGTTAAGCGTTTTGGCAGCCTTTGTAATATTGTAGCCGTGGTGGAGCAAAACTTTTTTTAAATAATAAATTTCCGCTTCGATCATATACTCATCGAGGGATTTGATTTCCCGCCCTTTTTGAATGAGCATTTCATCTAGCTGGTTCGCAGATTCGCGATCTGTTTTGAAGTGGGGTTTGTTACGATATTGAATCGGCAAATGGGAAAAATTAATTGTTTCTTCATATTCGAGCAAATTCATTGTGCCTTCGATGAGATGCTCCAATTCTCGTACATTTCCAGGCCAGTCATATAGTTCGAATTTCTCCAGAACATCTTCATCAACCTTTTTTACATTCATACCAAATAAATGATTATATTTTTCAATGAAAAAATAAACAAGGTCTTGAATGTCCTTTCTGCGTTCGCGCAAAGGAGGGATGAAGAGGGAGACAACGCTCAAGCGGTAAAATAAATCTTTTCTTAACGCTCCGTTCGCAATCGCTTCAACCGGATCTTCGTTTATGGTAGCTATAATCCGCACGTCCACTTCACGATCTTTCGTATCTCCCACGCGCCGGATTGTTTTTTCCTGAATGGCGCGAAGAAGCTTGGCTTGCAGATTGGGATTCAAGGAGTTGATTTCATCAAGAAGAAGCGTGCCTCCCTGTGCTTGTTCAAACAGTCCTGGACGCTCAATAGAACCCGTAAACGCACCTTTCTTCGTGCCGAACAAAAGACCCTCTATCAAGCTATCAGGCATGGCTGCACAGTTTTGCGATATGAATGGCTTGACGGAACGGGTGCTTCCATTGTGAATGCTTTGGGCAAACAGTTCCTTCCCGGTACCCGTTTCACCGATAATCAGGACGGAAGAATTCGTCCGTGTCGCACGCTTGCTCGCCTCAATTACTGAGCAAATTTCTGGACTCGAACCAATAATGCTTTCAAAGGTATATTTAGTCGTTCCTTTCTGTAAAAGATTTTCGCGTAGCAAACGTTCAAATTTCGTAATGTCTCGGGCGATCTCCATCGCTCCAATTTTTTGTCCATCTTCCATGATCGGAAACGTATGATTTACAGTAGTGATTTCCTGGCCTTTGTTATTAAAATACGTTTGTTTGGCATTTTTAATTGTAATTCCTTTTCGGAGTGCTTCTAAAAGGGTGCTATCTTCATTGTTGCTGAAGGAAAAAACTTCAAGAAGATTTTTATCGAGAACATCTTCAATTTCCATGCCTTCAATAGAGCGCATTTTATGGTTGTAAATGATCGTCTTGCCTTCTGTATTGACGACATGGACACCAACATCGATTTCATTGAGAATTTTTTCAAGTATTATCTCTATATTTTTCAGTTCAGAATGTATATTTGCTTTCATTTTACGGCTCCATTTCTTCATGTCTCTGCATTAAATTTTAGACATTTCAAAACATAGGTGCAATGATTTTTTGCACATGATTTATAGTATACGCTTTCATTATGCAAAAATATTTTGCGTATAGCTTCTGAAATTCCTTCTGTGCCAACATGTCTGTGGTTGGCATGAAAATTGCATAATTAATAAATAGATAATTTTTAAGGAGGACGAGAACATGGTTCAACCATACAAACACGAGCCTTTCACCGATTTTACGAATGATACAGAGCGTCAAGGCTATCTAGAAGCACTGAAAACAGTAGAAAGCTATTTGGGTCAGGACTATCCGTTGATCATCGGCGGCGAGAAAATCACGACTGAT